>NZ_JBSFWT010000032.1:0-76317 GCF_053594975.1 Streptomyces sp. NPDC002537 | reverse complement strand
CGGGTGATGACGCCGACCGGGCGCAGCACGCGTCCGGCCATCCACCAGGCCAGGGCCGCGGAGATGACGGCGAACACGGCCAGCGCGATCAGGGAGACGGTCAGCAACCGGTTCTGGGCGGCCTGCTCCGCGACGTGGGTGAAGGTCTCGATGGTCCGGGCACGCGTCACCGCGCTGCCGGAAGGCGGGGGCAGGGCCGGCTCGGGTGACGCGGGAACAAACAAGTCGGACGATGTGGGGACCGGGACGGTCTGTCCGAGCTCGGGCACCCGGTAGGCGACGGCCGTGCTGATCGAGGAGTCCAGGCCCTGGCGGACGAGGAAGTTGACCAGGCCGATGAGCATGCCTCCGGCGAGGACGAGCAGCCCGCCGTAGAGCAGGGTCAGCCGGGCCCGCTCCCCGCCGGGCAGCCGGAGGCGCCTCACGCGGTGCCGCCGACGCGGTAGCCATGGCCGGGGACGGTGGTGATGACGGGCGGTTCGCCGAGCTTGGCGCGGAGTTTGCTGAGGGTGACCCGTACGGCGTTGGTGCGGTAGCTGGTGCCTTCCTCCCATACCTGCTCGATCAGGTCGTCGCCGCTGACGACGGCGCCGTCGGCGCGCATGAGGGCCTCCAGGACGCCGAACTCCTTGCTGGACAGGGCGAGGTAGCGGCCGTCGCGGAAGGCCTGGCGGCGGGCCGTGTCCAGGGTGATGCCCGCGCGCTCGATGACCGGCGGCAGGGCGGGGCGGGCGCGGCGGCCCAGGGCGAGGACCCGGGCGAGCAGTTCCTCGTAGGCGAACGGCTTGGTGAGGTAGTCGTCCGCGCCCAGGCCGAGGCCGCCGACGCGGTCGCGCAGGGAACCGGCGGCGGTGAGCATCAGCACCCGCGTCAGCAGGCGCTGCTCGATGACGCGGCGGCACACCTCGTCGCCGTGCAGGCCGGGCAGATCGCGGTCGAGGACGAGGACGTCGTAGTCGCCCCGGCCCACCCGTTCCAGGGCCGCGAGGCCGTCGTGGACGACATCGGCGGCGAGGGCGTCCCGCCGCAGCCCTTCGGCGATCATCTCCGCCAGGAATTCCTCGTCCTCCGCGATCAGCACACGCATGGCACCAGGTGTACCGGAATCGACCTTTCGTTTTTGTAAACGCCTCCGGTGCGGCGGCTCACCGGCCGGTCTCGGCGCGGGCGCGGCGCCAGGCCGGGTCGGTGAGCAGGCGCAGGCCGTTGAGGCCGACGATGACGGTGGAGCCCTCGTGGCCCGCGACACCGAGGGGCAGGGGCAGGGTGCCGGTGAGGTCCCAGACGACCAGGCCGGTGATGAAGACCGCGGCGATCACGAGGTTCTGCACCACCAGGCGGCGGGCGCGGCGGGAGAGGGCGACGACGGTGGGGACGGTGGCGAGTTCGTCGCGGACGACGACGGCGTCGGCGGTCTCCAGGGCGAGGTCGGAGCCCGCCCGGCCCATGGCGATGCCGGTGTGCGCGGCGGCCAGGGCGGGGGCGTCGTTGACGCCGTCGCCGATCACGAGCACCTTGCGTCCGGCCCGCTCCAGGGCGTCGACGGCCGCGACCTTGTCCTGGGGCAGCAGGCCCGCGCGGACGTCGGTGACGCCGACCTCGGCGGCGAGGCGGGCGGCGGCGCGCGGGTTGTCGCCGGTGAGCAGGACGGGGTCGTTGCCGGTCAGCGCGGCCAGCGCGGTGACCGTGGCCGCGGCCTCGTCCCGCAGCCGGTCGGCGATCCCGAGGACCCCGGCCGGGGTGCCGTCGACGGTGACGAGGACGGCGGTGCGGCCGTTCTCCTCCAGTTGTCCTGCCAGTGCGGCGGCGGGGTGGCCGTCGGGGTGGGCCGGCAGCCGGGCCGGGCTGCCGACGGCGACGGCGCGGCCGTCGACGGTGGCGGTGACCCCGGTGCCGGGGGCGGAGGTGAAGTCCTCCACCAGCGGGACGGCCAGGCCGCGGGTCCGGGCGGCGGCCACGACGGCGCGGGCCAGCGGGTGTTCGCTGGGGTGCTCGGCGGCTGCCGCCAGGGTCAGCAGTTCGTCCTCCGAGAGGCCGGAGGCGGCCAGGGGGCGGATGTCGGTGACGCGGGGGGTGCCCTCGGTGAGGGTGCCGGTCTTGTCCAGGGCCACCTGGTCGATCTGCCCGAGCCGCTCCATCACCACGGCCGACTTCACCAGGACGCCGTGCCGCCCCGCGTTGGCGATCGCCGACAGCAGCGGCGGCATGGTCGCCAGCACCACCGCGCACGGGGAGGCGACGATCATGAAGGTCATCGCCCGCAGCAGGCTCTGCTGGAGGGCGGCGCCGAACAGCAGGGGCAGGGCGAACAGGGTGACCGTGGCGGCCACCATCCCGAGCGAGTAGCGCTGTTCGACCTTCTCGATGAACAGCTGGGTCGGGGCCTTGGTCCCGGAGGCCTCCTCGACCATGGCCACGATCCGGGCGATCACCGAGTCCGCCGGGTCGCGCTCGACCTTCACCCGCAGCGCGCCGGTGCCGTTGAGCGTTCCGGCGAACACCTCGTCCCCGGGCCCCTTGGCCACCGGCAGCGGTTCGCCGGTGATGGTGGCCTGGTCCACGTCGCTCGCGCCGTCGAGGACCCGGCCGTCGGCACCGATCCGCTCGCCGGGCCGGACCAGGACGGTGTCCCCGACCGCCAGGGCGTCGCCCGCGACGGTCTCCTCGCCGCCGTCGTCGGTGAGGCGGGTGGCGGTGGCGGGGGCGAGATCGAGCAGACCGCGCACCGAGTCGGCGGTGCGGGCGGTCGCGATCGCCTCCAGGGCCCCGGAGGTGGCGAAGATGACGATCAGCAGCGCGCCGTCGAAGACCTGCCCGATCGCGGCCGCGCCGAGCGCGGCGACGACCATCAGCAGGTCCACGTCCAGGGTCTTCTCGCGCAGCGCCTGAAGCCCCGCCCATCCGGGTTCCCAGCCGCCGGTGGCGTACACGAGCGCGTACAGCGGGCCCCACGTCCACACCGGGGCGCCGAGCAGGTGCAGCGGCAGCGCAAGCAGGAACAGCGCCAGGGCGGCCGCCGCCCAGCGCGCTTCGGGAAGGGCGAGGATCCGGGTACGGCGGCGGGGCGCCGCCGCGTCACGGACGGCGTCCGGGGCCGGGGCCGGGAGGGTGAGGGTGGAGGACATCGCAGCGGTGATCCTTACGCATGCGGCAGCTCGGAACGGGGGGACCAGCTTCTCCAACATACATGAACGAATGAACAGCAATTCATGTATTCATGTGGTAGGTACCATGGGGTCATGGGCCATGGAGTCGTCACCACCGCCGAGAAAGCCGCTTCGCGCGCCCGCTTGGACGCGGCCAACGCCCCACAGGTGGCCGCCACGCTCCAGGCTCTCGCCACCCCCTCCCGGCTGCTGATCCTGGCCCGGCTGCGCGAGGGCCCGCTGCCCGCCACGGAGCTCGCCGCCGAGGTCGGCATGGAGCAGTCCGCCTGCTCCCACCAGCTCCGCCTGCTGCGCAACCTCGGCCTGGTCACGGGCACCCGCAAGGGCCGCTCCGTCGTCTACGCCCTCTACGACAACCACGTCGCCGAGCTCCTCGACCAGGCCCTCCACCACGTCGAACACCTGCGGCTCGGGCTGACCGACTCACCCTGACCGCCGCCCGGATCAGCGCTGCCGGTCCGGATCAGCACTGCCACATGAAGACGGCCCGGACACAGGGTTCGCACGCGAAGGCGTAGGCGCTGCCGCCGCCACCGAAGTTCATGGCGGTCAAGTGGTCGGGTCCTTCCTCCAGTTGGACGGCCAGCGGCATCGGGCGGGAACAGCTCGGGCATGCCGGCGTCTCGTCGTGCTGGAGCCACGAGGGCGTGCCGCCGAGTTGTCCGAGGATGTCGTGCGACGGGCGGCCGGTTCGCCCGGCCCACTCCTCGCCGCCCTCGTCGTAATCCTCCGTGGCCACTGTCTCGTAGGCGACGGCGCGGACCGCACCGAGCCGGAGCGTCTCCTCGTCGCCGTCCTCGCCGAGCTCGGGCAGCGGTATCGGCACCAGACCGTCGGCCGGGAAGAGCAGGGCGCGGTTCCCGCCCTCCGCCGGGTCCCACTCGTCGCACATCCCGGGGTCGTTCCGGCACATGAAGAGGGAGAGGACACCTCGGCCCCTGCCGGTGCCGCCGGGGAGGTCGTCCAGGGCCAGCTGCGCCAGGAACTGCATGGGGCCGTCGCACGAGGCGCAGCCGGGCCAGGCGGCGCCAGCCGGGGCCAGTGGCACACCACCGGTGCGGGTCACCGGCGCATCCGCCGCGACCGGACCCGCGTCGATCATCAGGGTCGTCATGCGGGCGACTATAGGTCGCACCTCCGACATCGCCGCCCGGCCGGGCGGCGGCCTCCCCGGGCCCCGCCGCCTCCCCCACGCGTATCGCCCCGTGACCTTCACCCGTTCGGAGCAGTTGGACGACCGGGGGCCGTCGTCCTGGTGTCCATGGACCGAGGAACAGGAGAACACCTTTGGCCAAGCAGTGGTTGCCGCCCG
Organism: Streptomyces sp. NPDC002537; assembly: GCF_053594975.1. Lineage (NCBI taxonomy): Bacteria > Bacillati > Actinomycetota > Actinomycetes > Kitasatosporales > Streptomycetaceae > Streptomyces > Streptomyces sp. NPDC002537. The sequence continues at coordinate 71,838 of NZ_JBSFWT010000032.1, read as the reverse complement.
ACCAGTACGTGGCCGGCCTGCCGAAGGCCGCCGTGTACGGGTGTCTGTACTTCACCGACGGCTCCGGCCGTCCCCTGCAGCTCCGTTCCTCGGTCCATCAGGGCTGGCAGTGGCCGGGCGGGGACATGGATCCCGGGGAGTCGCCGTGGGAGACGGCCGTGCGGGAGTGCCGGGAGGAGACCGGGATCGTCTTCACCGGCCGGCCGCGTCTGCTCGCGACGGTGTTCATGCCGATCGGGCACTGGCCGGTGGCGAAGGTCGGGTTCGTCTTCGACGGCGGCGAGCTCGCCGACGACGACATCGGCCGCATCACCCTCGACCCCTCGGAGCACTCCACGTTCGAGGTGCGGGCGATGGACGAGTGGGCGAAGGTGCTGGACACCCGGACCTGGGAGCGGCTCGCGGCCGTCGACCGGGCCCGGAGGACCGGCCGTCCCGCGTATCTGGAGATCCGGCCCGATGTCGTGTTCTGACTACGGCCGGCGGGTGTGCGGCCGGTGGCCGGGTTCCTGGTGCGGCACGGTCTGGGCGGTCGGTACGGCCGGTGGCGGCAGGGTCGCCGCCTCCCGCTGTTCGAGCGCGTAGAGCGGGGCGGGGTCGGGCAGTTCGGGGAAGGACGTGTCGTGGTGGCGCAGGCGCAGCGCGGAGGTCAGGTCGCCCACGGTTCTGCGGCGCCAGGCGCTGATGTTGGGTTCGCGCACGCCGAAGCGGCGTTCCAGGAGTCTGAGGGTGGAGGTGTGGTCGAAGACCTCGCCGCACACCCAGCCGCCGCGGCTCCAGGGCGAGATCACCAGCGCGGGGACGCGGAAGCCCAGCCCGATCGGGCCGGCGATCCCTGACGCGCCGTTCGGCAGCGGGGAGACGGTGACCCACTCCCCCGGCGTTCCCTCCGGCGGGGTCGGCGGGGGGACGTGGTCGAAGCGGCCGTCGTTCTCGTCGTAGTTGACGACGAAGACGGTCCCGGCCCATACGTCGGGGCGGGACCCCAGGGCGTCGAGGACGGTGTACATGTACTCGGCGCCCGCCGAGGGGAAGTTGTCGGGCGCTTCGGCCGCCTCGGGGAGCCCGTAGACCGAGGGGAGGTACTGCGCGTCCAGCCAGGTGACCGACGGCAGTTCGTCCCGGCGGATCATGTCGGCGACCTGCGACGGGGAGTACGGCACCATCGCGTTGTCGTACAGGGGGTCGCCGGGGCGGGCGTCCTGGAAGGCCTTGAACCAGCCGAGGTCGGTGTCCGGCGGGTAGGCGGTGCAGTAGCGCCAGCTGATCCCGGCGGCCTGCAGCCGCTCGGGGTAAGTGGTCCACCGGAATGCCGTGGAGTGGTTGTCCACGACCGGCCCGCCGAGCCTGCCGTCGGGGTCGACGGTGCCGCTGATCGCCATGACCCGGTTGGGGTGTGTCGGGCCGAGTACCGAGCAGAAGAAGTTGTCGCAGACCGTGAAGGCGTCGGCGAGGGCGTAGTGGAACGGCAGGTCGTCTCGCGTGTAATAGCCCATCGTGAACGGGCCCTTGGCGGTTCCGTCGGCAGCGCGGTGCGTGGGCACCCAGTTGTCCATCCGGCCGTCGTTCCAGCAGCGGTGCTGGGACGGCCAGGAGTGGCTGGTGCCGTAGGCCCGTACGGCGTTGGTGGTCTTGGTGTCGTTGTGAAACGGGAGCAGATAGCCGTCGGGGTGCTGCGGGTCCGGCTGGTGGAAGACCGAGCGCCCGGTGGGCAGGGTGACGGCGTCCGGGTCGTCGAAGCCCCGGACGCCCTGGAGTGTGCCGAAGTAGTGGTCGAACGACCGGTTCTCCTGCATCAGGAAGATGACGTGCTCGACCTGGTCGAGCGAGTGGAGGGGACGCTGCGGCTCGGCGAGCGCTTTGCGCAGGGAGCCGGGGAGCATCGAGATGCCCGCCGCTCCGGCGGCCGCCGTGGTCGCCGCTCCCAGGACTCTGCGCCGGGTGATGCCATGGTCCGGGTTGTCGCGCATACCGCACTCCTCGCGTCGTGGCGTCGTGGTGGGGCGCGTGCACAGGAGGCACCGAAGCCGACGGCGCTCCGCCGCCCACGATAGGACGCACCGCGTCCGGTGCCCCCGGCCCGGGAGGCGATTCACCGGCAAGTGGCATGATCGCCGGGCTGTCGGGGAACTGCTGATCGGGCCCGCGGGGGGCCGGGTTCCGGTGACCTCGTCCGGTTACCGTCGGCTACTGCGAGGGTTCGCCCTGTCGCCGTCGGTAGACCGAGCGCTGCACGTGGTCCTTGGCGGGGCCCGTGGTGCGCCAGCGCACGTGCCATTCGTCGGGTGAGACCACGGTGAACGTGCCGTCGTAGCGGTCACGGGAGCAGGGGTGGCGCACGTCCCAGTGGCCGGTGCGCAGGTCCAGGTCGTGGAAGGGCCTGCCGTCGGCGAAGGTCACCGCGGCGGTGCCGTCCGGTCCGGGGAACAGCCGGAGCGTACGGCCCGCGCGGCCGGCCGCGCCGCCCCAGCTCAGCTCGCCGTCCTCGATGTGCAGGACGCCGCCCTCACCGTCGTCGGCCGGGCGGAATACGGCGGTGCCGTGGAACGCCCCGGTGACGCCCGTGGCCGCGTCGAGGAGGGTGCGGTCCACCGTCCACTGCCCGCTCAGAAAGGCCACGGCGTCGGGGACCGGGTGCCCGGCGGGCACGGCGGGCACCCGCGGGTCCGGGTCGGTGAGGCTCATGCCCCCATTGTCCCCGACGGCAACGGCCGCGCGGCCCTGTCGGCCCCGGCGTTCCCGCCGACGCGGCAAGGGGGACGAACTTCGTTCTGGGATACGGGCGTTACCCCGTAAGAAGGGTGGAGCCCGCGCTTCCTCGACGGATCGCGACTCGGCAGAACCGGCCGCGCACCGCCGGGCGTCGTCTGGCTGGAGAGTGGTGGTCCGAGCCCGGAGGAGCGAGACGGTGAGCACGGAGATCTACTTCGCCAGCAACTACCGTGATCTGTGCGAGCAGTACGGAACCGCGGCCGGTTTCCAGTTCGAGTTCTCCTGCTGGCGCTGCCACGACACGTGGCGCTCGCCCTTCGAGCCGTACCAGAGCGGGCGGCTGGCGAGTTGGCTCGGCCGGGCCATCGGCATGGCTTCGGGTGTGTTCGGCCGGGTGGGAAGCGGGGTGACCACCGCCGTCGACGGGCTGGCCGGCTCCGGGTGGGGCGGCGCGCGCGACGCCTCGTTCCAGCGGGCCGTCGACAAGGCCAAGGCGCACTTCAACCGCTGCGGGCGCTGCAGCGTGTACGTGTGCCGCCGCTGCTGGAACCCGGAGCAGGGCCTCTGCCACAACTGCGCCCCCGACACCGCGGGCGAGATGATGGCGGCCCAGCAGCGGGGGCTCAACGACATGGTGGCCCAGCACGCGTACGACCAGGGCCAGAAGCAGGGCCAGGGCTTCGACGCGCACTCGCCCCGGCAACTGGTCTGCCCCCAGTGCCGGACGGAGGCGCAGGGCGGACGCTTCTGTCCGGGTTGCGGCTTCCTGCTGGGCCGGCAGGACCCGTGCAAGGGGTGTCAGGCCCCGCTGCCGGAAGGCGCGGTGTTCTGCCCCGGCTGCGGGCAACGGCGGTAGCGGCCGGGGCGGGACATCACGCCGAGGCGGTGGCGGAGTCCGCGGTCACACCCCGACCGCTTCCTCCATCTCCTCTTCCGATTCCTGCGATTCCCGCGATGCGGGTTTCCCGGCCCCCGAGGGCCGGGCCGCGCGCCGGGCCTCCACGGCCCAGGCGAGGGCGAGGACCGCGGCGCCCGCGGCCAGCCACAGCGCCAGCGTCGCGACGTGGCGCCCGAGTCCGGCGCTGTCGAAGTAGACGACGCTGCGTACGCCCTCCACGAATCCGGCGCCGTTCCAGAAGGAGTGCAGGCCGGCGAAGAAGCCGTTCTGCAGCTCGGGCCGGTACACCCCGCCCGCGCTGGTGAAGTTGAGCATGACGAACAGGACCATCACGCCCAGCGTGGTCCAGCGCTTGAGGAACGTGTGGAGCCCGATGCCGACCAGCACGATGCCCGCCGAATAGGCCCACGCCATGCCCCACAGGTCCCACAGGCCGTGGTCGACCAGGTGGAAGACGGGTCCGGCGAAGAGCGTGCCGATCACGCCGACCACGAAGGACACCGCCCCCGCGAGGACCGCCCGCTGCCGCATCGGCAGCACGCCGCCCGCCCCGCCGAGCACCGCGACCGAGGCGTACGAGCCGATGCTGAGCGCGACCAGCAGGAAGAAGATGCCCTGCCCGGTCGGGTCGCCGTCCGCCGGTGGCACGACATCGGTGACCTTGAGCGGCACGCCCTGGTGCGCGGCTATGGGGGTGAACGCCTTCTGCACGGTCACGGCGGTGGTGTCCGACCCGGCGGAGGCGATCAGCAGCTCGGGGGCGCGCCGGTCGGGGACGTAGGCGCCGAAGACGCTCTGGTCCTTGAGCTGCCGGACCGCTTCCTCGCGGTCGGCGACGGTGCGCACGGCGAGCCGGTCGCCCGCCTTGTCGGCGATGCCGCGGGCCAGCGCCTGGGAGCTCGCCCCCGAGCCGACCACCGCGACGGGCAGCTCGTGCGGCTGCGGGTGCGCGAAGGCGCCCAGATAGGCGAATCCCATGCCCACGCACATCAGCAGTGGGGTGAGCAGGTGGGTCAGCACATGACGCAGTGCGCCGCCGGTGGTGGGTCTCATGGGCGTCTTCCTCGGTCCCCTCAAGGCAATGGTTGCTAAATACAACTCTCTCTTCAGGTTGTACTCTACAACCACATGGCTCGAAAGGAATCCCCCGTGCACCGTCGCGACCAGTCAGTGGAGACCATCCAGCGCGAGCTGACCGCCTTCGCGCGGCGCGCCCGCGCCACCGCGGCCCGTACGCACCCGGAGCTCTCGCTGGTCTCCTTCACCGTCCTCGCCCACGTCGAGGACCGGCCGGGCTGCCGGGCGACCGACCTCGCGGCCCATTACCTGCTCGACAAGTCGACGGTCAGCCGCCAGATCGCCACCCTGGAGCGCCTCGGCCTCGTCGAACGCCGCGTCGACCCCGACGACCAGCGCGTCCAGGTGCTCCACCTGACACCCGCCGGCGCCGACACGCTCGCCCAGGTCGCCGCCAGCCGTCTGGCGGCCTTCCACGAGCGCCTCGCCGACTGGGACGAGGCCGACCTCGCCCGCTTCGCCGACTACCTCCTGCGCTACAACGCGGCGCACCCGTCACCGGCCGCCCGCCCCTGAGGCCCGCGGCCCCGGGCCGCCCCGTCAGTCGGGATCCGGACCGCCCGCGGGCGGCGCCTTGACGTTGGTGGCGTCGACGGCCGGGCGGAGCGCCTTGGCGAGGGCGACGCCGTCGCCCACCGCCCAGAAGTGGATGAAGAACAGGCGGGGGTCGTCGGTCAGGCCGTGGTTGTGGAGCTCGACGATGTCGATCTTGCCGCGGCGCAGTGCGGCGAGGACGTCCTGGACCTCGTCGGCGACCATGACGAAGTCGCCGTTGAGCGCGGCCCGGCCGTCGCCCACCGGCTGGAAGCTGAAGGCCGTGGTCGCGCCGAGGCCCGGGGGCAGCGTCATGCCGCCGTCCGTGATGGTCTCGCGGCGGACGAAGACGCAGCGCCAGACCCCGTTGTCGTTGCTTCCCTTGGCGCCCAGCGCGTCGTCGATCCCGTCGGTGTCGAGGTCGTCGAGTGGCTTGTTCTCGCGGACGGGAGGGCCCGACGTGGTCGGGGGCGGGGTGTTGGTGCGGTCGAGCGCCGCGCGCAGGCCGCGGGCCAGGGCCACCGGGTCGCGATCGTGGCCGTGGATGTGGATCCACCACACGTCGGGGGTCTGGGCGAGCAGATGTTTGTGGATCGCGGTCTGCGCGATCCCATGGCGCTGCAGGGCGTCGGTCAGGTGTTGCAGTTCGCCCTCGGTGACCACCAGATCGCCCATCATCAGGGTGCTGCCGTCGCCGTAGCGCACGAAGGCCGCGTGGGACCCCAGGGCGAGGGTCGGTTTGACGGTGACCCCGTAGGTGATCACACGCAGGTCCGTGCGCGGGAAGCCGACGTGGTACGTGATCCCGCGCAGCATGGAGCCGTGGCGGCCGAGGACCTTGACGACGCCTCGCCAGTGGGACTCGGTGGTGGGCACGGGCTGGAGCCGGGTCCGCCCGGCCGGTGTCACCTGACGGGTTGCCGCGGCCGCACCGGTGACGGGTGCTGCCTTGGCCAGTACCGGTGCCAGCGCGGCCGCGGCCACCAGCCTCCGTGGCATGCCTTTCGCGGCCCGCTCTTGAGCGTCCTTCACCATATGAACGCCTCCTCGGACCGATGGAACCATGGGGCGCGTGTATACGCGTGGGGTGACGCTTAATCTCTGGTGCTGCTGGTGCCATGGTTCCCCCGTACGGCCGTCCCTGGACCTCTCCCGGGGCGGCTTCCCCCTCAGAGGCGCCCTCGCGCGGAGCTTCGGCACGAGCCCCTGGCTCTCGGGGAGCCACATCATCGAGGATTCGGGCACGGGCACCGTACGGCCCGCCGTCCCGCTTCCGTTGGTACGGCAGCGACCGCGCCGGCCCTCAGGGCCACCGCGTCCTTATGCGCATCCTTGACAACGCGCGGTGTCCGCTCGGGTGTTCGGCATGCGTCGGGCCCGGGTAGGGGACGCGGGTCCGCATTCCCGCTCCTGTTGAGGAGTCATCTTGTCGCAACGCGCCGTGCGTCTCGGTCTCGTCGTCCTGACGGCCCTCGGCCTCTCCGTCTCCGTCGCCCCCGGCAGTCAGGCGGTGGCGCCCACGAAATGCCGGAAGAGCGATTTCTGTCTCTTCAGCGGCCCGCACCAGAGCGGGAAGCTCCTCTACCGGCTCGATGTGAAGGTGACCAGAACAGGGTTCAGCTTTCCCGAGGTCGACTCGCTCGAACCGGCCGTCGCGCCCCGGTCGGCGCGCAATCCGATTCCCGACAGCTTCGGCTGCATCGTACGGCTCAACGACAAAGCGCACTTCGCCGGTGACGAGCAGGAGATCCAGGGCTTCGGCGACGCGGAGCTGAGCGGCGCGCCCGTGGCATCGATGACCCCGGAATGCGGCTGACCACCCCTACCGCATGCGGGCTACCAACGGTAACCTGCGGGCCCGTCCGCCGTCAGGAGGGTGTGCCCATGGGCACCGTCGGCAGCTTCGATCCGGTAGCCGAGCATGCCAGGACCCGCGCCGCGTTGCGCTCGGTGGTCCCCCGCCTGGCCCGTCTGCTGCGTGACGTGCCCGACCCGGCCGTGCCTTCGGGCGTCCCGCCGTGGGCGGTCGGCGACGTCGGCGCTCATCTGCGCGCCGTGTACCTCGCGTTCTGCTCCGCCTTCACCGGCGAGTTCGAGGACTGGGACAGCGTCCTGCCGTCGGGCGACGTCTCGTTCGTCGAGCGGATCACCGCCGTCAACGCCAAGGCGGTGGACCTCTTCGGCGGGGACGAGCTCGCGGTCCTCGGTGATTTCGTCGCCGAGCGGGGCGAGATCTTCCTGCGGGTCACCGAGGGGCTCGCCCCGGACACCCCGGTCGCCACGCCCTGGTACGGGGAGCGGGTCGTGCTGACGCTGGCGACGGCGACCGGGCTGCTGCTCGGCGAGAGCCTCCTCCACGGCCTCGACATCGCGCGCGGTGCCCGGCTGCCGTGGTCGATCGGAGCGGACGAGGCGCGCCTGGTGATAGGCCAGTCGATGCCGACGATGATGCCGCTCGCCCTGGACACGGCGAAGGCACGGGACGTCAGCGTCGCCTACGACCTGGCCGTCAAGGGCGGGCCGCGGCTGGCGGTCGTGATCGACGGCGGGGCGGCACGGGTGACCCGTGACGCCCCGCCGCGCGCCTACGACTGCAGGATCACGGCGGAGCCCACCGCGTTCCTGATGGTCGCCTTCCGCCGGGCGCCCCTGTGGAAGCTGATCGTGCGCGGCCGGCTTCGGGCGGGCGGGCGCAAGCCGTGGCTCGCCCCGCGCCTGCCCGAGCTGATCGCCGGCCCCTGACGGCGGCCGGTCAGTCGAGTTCCCGCGCCGGCTTGTCCTTGCCCGGGACCTCGTCCGGGGTGAGGACGCGGGAGTCACCGGGGTAGGGCCTGCGCCAGCCGGTGGCCTCGTACCAGTCGACGCGGTTCATCTGGGCGGGGTTGACCTCGTCCAGCTCGGGCGCGGTACCGCCGGTCGTCTGCCGCGCGCTCCACTGTTCCCACTGCCGCGCGATCCCCTCCATGCCGTGCGGCACGCGCAGTTCCCCGGGCGGGCCGGCGCCCTGCTTCTTCAGCCCGCGGTCGAGGGGGACCTGGTTGGGCAGCGCGGTGAACGGTGCGCGGTCGGGGTCGCCGGTGAACGCGTCGAACATCGGCTCGGCGGCCCGGTCGAGCTGGTTCATCGGCTGGATGCCGAGGATCTGCTCGATGGTGCGGACCAGGTTGAGCTGGGTGTAGTACGTGCTCACGACCGCGCCCCGCTTGGCGTAGGGGCTGGCGATCCACAGCGGGCCGCGGTGTCCGTCGACGTGGTCGACGCCGTCCTGGGTGTCGTCCTCCACGACGAAGACCGCCGAGGACCGCCAGAACCGGCTGTGCGAGAGGGCGTCGACGAGGCGTCCGACGGCCAGGTCGTTGTCGGCCACCATGGCCGTGGGGTACGGGTCCTTGCCGCTGGTGCCCGCCGTGTGGTCCTGGGGCAGCGTCATGAGCGTGAGGTTGGGCAGCTTGCCGGTCTTCTCGGCCTGGCGGAAGTGCTGGAGCCAGATGTCGACGCGGTACTGGTCCGGGATGTCGGTGTCGAAGGTGGGGAAGTCCGGCTTGTTGACGGCGTTGAGGGAGGGGATGTCCGAGGTGCTCGGGTACTTCCCGGTGGGTACCGGCAACGGCCCCGGCTCCTCGCCCTCCAGGACGCGTGCGGCCTTGTACCAGTCGGACCAGGTCGGTGCGCCGTCGGCCGGCAGCTTGATGTTGACGTACTCGCCGTAGTTCTCGACGCTGCGCCCGGCCCGGCGGGCGGCGTCCCAGAGGAAGCCGCTGCTCTGGTAGGCGAGGGCGTCGGCGCCCTGTGAGGGGTAGCTGCGGTAGAAGGCGCCGAATTCCTTCTCGATGTAGTCGTTGGCGTCGGCCTGCGTCAGCCAGTTGTGGCCGTCGGCGGACAGTGTCCCCTCGTCGTAGAAGCTGTCGAAGAGGCCGAACCGGTCGGCGAGCGCGTGCTCGTTGGGCGTGACGTGCCTGCCGAACTGGGCGAGTCCCGGATCGCTGTCGCCCTTGCCCGTGTCGCCGTGGACCTGGTCGTACGTCCGGTTCTCCTTGACGATCAGGAAGACGTGGTCGATGGCCGAGGGCTCACCGAGGTGCGCGGGCACCGGGACCGGCCTGGCCATGAGGTCCACGCGGCTGCCGGTGCCGAGCAGCTTCTCCCAGTCGTTGTCGAGGAACACCTGATGGGTGAGGCGTCCGAGACGTGCCGCGGAGGGCGGCGTGAAGACGGTGAGCGTGCCGGTGTCGTTGTAGGTGTTGTGGCCGGTGGCGGGCGGGGTGTCCGGGCCGTCGTGGACCGTGGCGGCGGGGCCGCGGGCGCCGATGCCCTTGGCGTTGGTGACGACGACCTTGCGCAGGGCCGGGTCGTACCGGACGGCCACCGGGTACCAGTCGGTGGGGATCAGCCCCTCGTAGCGCACGGGCGCGAGCGGGCCGTCCCAGCGGTACTGGGCGAGGGCGTTGTCGCGGCCGAGGGAGACGAGGACGTGGTGGGGGTCGGGCATGGTGATGCCGTTGGGGGCGCTGCCCACCTTGGAGCCGGGCAGCGGGTTGGCGTTGAAGGTCTGGGTGACGCGCCGTTTCACCGTGTCGACGACGGACACGGAGTCGTCGTTGCTGTTGGCGACGAGCAGCGAACGGCCGTTCAGGCAGAGGGCGGTGGGCTGGAGTCCGACCTTGACGGTGTCGGTCTGCTTCTCGGCGGCGAGGTCGACGACGGAGACGGTGCCGGAGCTCGCGGCGCCGGTGGTGCGGTCGGCGACCAGGGGTGTGCCGTCGGAGAGGTTGGTGAAGTCGTGGGCGGTGGCCGGGCGGCCGCCCTCGTTGGAGACGAAGGCACGGCCGTCGGCGAGCACGACTTGGCGGGGCGCGTTGCCGACGGGGATCTCCTTGAGGAGCTTGTCGGTCCCGGTGTCGACGACGCCGAGGGTGTTGTTGCCGTTGAGGGCCACGTAGAGGCGTGAGCCGTCGGGCGACAGGGCCATGCCGCCGGGCAGGGCGCTGCCGTGGGGGCCGGCCAGGGGGACGGTCCTCGGTGCGGAGACCTTGCCGTCGCCGTCGACGGTGAACCGCACCAGGTCCCCGGCCTGGGGGAACCAGAGGGTCCTGCCGTCCGGGGAGTACAGGGGGCCGTCCGTCCCCACCGTCCCGTCGCCGATCTTCTTGTCCTCGCCCTGTCCGGTGCCGGCCCGTTGCAGCACCTTGCCGGTGCGCGCGTCGAAGACGGTGAGGAAACCGGTGAAGCTCTTCCAGGTCAGGGCCGCGACGCGGGTGCCGTCCGGGCTGAGGGTGCTGGACAGCAGCCGTCCGTCGTCGATGCGGTACCGGGTGCCGTACGGGGTGATGCGCTGGTTGGAGGGGAGCTGGATGCCACGGGCGGTCCCGGCCCCGTCGACCTTGCCCGTGGGGTGGCCGCCGGCGCCGGCGGCGGCCACCGTGGAGATCAGTGCGGCGGTGGCGGTGAGCGCCAGGACGGTGAGGCGTCTGTGTCTTCGCAGCCTTCTCATGACGCGACCGTACGACCGGCACGGGCATGTCGATAGCCTGCGGAGAGGTGGACCGGAGCGTTGCCCAGGACTTTATGACGTGCAGTCAAATCCTGGGCGTCGCAGGGCTTTACGGGGCGTTCGGCGGCGGTGACACCGCCGGTCCGGGCCCGGCCGGAGGGTGCGCACCCGGTGCGTTCTGGAGAATGCCGGAATGGGGAGCGGGGGCCCTTCCGTGGCATCGTTCCCGTACAGCGGGAGGCCCGGTCCGGTCGGCGGCTCCGGGAGGAACTGGCCGGGCAGGAAGGTGCAGTCGTCCGTCACGCCCCAGTAGTCGACCCGGCCGCGCAGCCGCGGGTTGGGGCGGGGGCGTTTGTCGCGCAGCTGCATGCGGCGGTCGATGCTGTCGGCGGGCCAGTCCCGGCTGGCCTTGTCGGCGCTGATGTTGCGGGCCCGGCCGATCTCGGAGACCTTCATGCCGCGGTCGCGGGCCTGCTGCACGATCGCCGCGTCGAGGTCGGCGAGGTCCTTGCCCAGCTCCGCCGCGCCCTTGAGCAGGGCGAGGGACTGGGCGTGCAGCAGGTCGGTCCCGGTCAGCGCGGTGCGGTTGGAGTGCGCGAGGTCGCACAACTCCTCGACGCGTTCGAGGAGTTCGTCGAGGATCCGGTGGACGTAGCCGTCGTGGCGACTGGTGTCCGGGGTGGGGCGGTGTCCGCGGACGCGGTGGAAGGCGGTGCGGCATTCGGTGCTGCAGTACTTTCGCGGCCGTCCCGAGCCCGTGGAGGGGGTGACGGGGTTCGTACAGCCGGGGTTGCGGCAGGAGGCGTGCTCCGCGCCGTTCGTCATGGTCGGGGTGGCCCTTTCGGGGGTGTGCTGCTGGAGAAGACGTGTCACGGACGGCGCCGGGGCGGGGACCAGGGGGACCGGACCGGCACCGCCCGCCGGTCACGTGACGCGCCGGTGGCGGTAGCGCATCCGGAATCCGCCCGCCGCCGGTGCGGCCGAGAGCAGGATCCCGGCCGCGACGGGGTCGACGGCCACCGGGGACACCAGGAGCACGCCCAGCACCAGCAGCGCGACGAATCCGCTCAGGGACAGGGTGACCGACACATGATGTACCACCGGTGTTCCAGCACAGCCGAATTGCGGGATGTTACGGTCGACCGGCCGTCGCGCGCCCCCCGCACGGGGCGTCCTCGGCACATGGTCAGGAGGCATCGCGCCCTCCACGATCGTGGGTGAACAGTGCGCGGCCCTGGACCGGTTGGTGGCCCGCCAGGGTCCGTTCTCGTGGCACAGGACGCTACCGGCCCGGCCCGACCATTCGCCAACATTACGATCCGTAATGGGCAGCCTGACCCGAGCGAACAAAAAATCCCCACACCCGGACCACGCTCCACGTCAACTCCGGCCGGAATCAGGCATGTAGGCGTCTTTTGCGGACCGCGGTGGACAACCTGCCAGGCGTTCGGTAGAGCCCATCCTGCACTCATTCACGTTCGCAATCGCAACCTGCCGACCCCTTGGGGCCCGTGCCGCATGCGGCACATAAACTGTCGGCCGATACACAAGCCGATACACAAGCAGTCCTCACAGCAATGGGGCCGCACTGTCAGGAGCCCCCCCTGTGACCAGTACTGCCACCAGCCCTGGCGTGCGCGCCGAATCCCGGCTCGCGCGACTCGCCACCGACGGGCTGGACCCCAAGAACTGGATACTCGCGGACGTCGTCCTCGTCGGCCTGCGCGCCGGAGGCTGGAGCGGTATCGGGTGGGGGCTCCTCGGCGGGCTGTTCGCCGCCGTCATACCGATCGGCTTCATCAACTTCGGCATCCGCAGGGGGCGCTGGGCCGACCGTCACGTGGGGCAGCGCCGGCAGCGTCTCGTCGTGATGGCGTTCATCCTCGCGTCGGTCGCCATCGGCATCGCCCTCATGTGCGCCTTCGGCGCCCCGCGCATGATGATCGCGCTGATCGCCGCCATGCTCGCGACCCTCGCGGCGCTCCTCGCCGTCACCGCGGGCACCAAGGACGACGGGCGCCGGCAGTACCTGGGCAGTTCCTGGCGCGGGAAGATCTCGGTGCACTCCGCCGTGGCCTCCGGCAGCGTCGCCATGCTCGCCCTGTGCTACGGACCCTGGGCGTTGCCCGCCTACGGGCTGGTGGGGCTCGTGGGCTGGTCCCGCATCGAGCTCTACGACCACACGCGGGGGCAGGTCGCCGCCGGCGCCGCGCTGGGGGCGGCCGTCGCGGGCGCCACCTTCGCGCTGCTGCGCTAGCCGGACTCAGGGCGTGTCGGCCACGAGGGTCGCGCCGATGCGCTCCAGGGCGCCGATGAGGCGTGTGCGCTCGTCCTCCGTCACGGAGGCGACGAAGTAGCGCCCCAGGGTCCGGGCGTGCACGTCCGTCGCCCGGAGGAAGGCCGCGATTCCCTGGGGGGTCGCCTCCAGGAGGGTGACCCTGCGGTCGGACCGGGACGGGGTGCGGCGTACCAGGCCCGCCTCCTCCATGCGGTCGACCAGTCGCGTGATGCCACCGCTGGTCAGGACGAGATCGTCGGCGAGGGTGCGCTGGGAGACCTGTTCGCCGCCGCCCCGGCACAGCCGGATGAGCACCTCGAACATGACGTGGCTGATCCCGCACTCGTCCCGCAGGGCGGCGTTGACGCGCTGTTCCAGGCGCGCGGTCGTCTTCAGCAGCAGCCCGAACTCCCGGACCAGCCGCCCGCCCGCCGCCGCGGCCGCGGCCTCTTCCGGTGATCCGACTTCCGGTGGTCCGACTTCCGGTGGTCCGACTTCCGGTGATCCGGCGCACATGCCGCCTCCCGTTTCCCTGCTGCGGCTCGTCGGAGGAGTCTAATTCAGCCACAGTTACTGAACATTCAATTGCTGACTGCTCAGCAATATTTTAGAGTGGCCGCTCCCCCACATCCCGAAAGGCGCGCCACTGTGACCACTGTTCTCTCCCCCCGACCCACCTCGGAGGTCACCCGGCGGTTGCGGCTGCTGGTGGTGCTCGGCGCCCTGTCGGCCTTCGGCCCCCTGTCGCTGGACATGTACCTGCCCGCACTCCCCACGCTGGCGCACGGCTTCGGCGTACGGGACGCGGACGTGCAGCTGACCCTCACCAGCTGTCTCGTCGGGCTGGCGCTCGGCCAGCTGCTCGCGGGGCCGCTCGGTGACCGGTGGGGGCGGCGCAAGCCCCTCCTCATCGGCCTGGCCTGCTATGTCGTGGCCAGCCTGCTGTGCGCGGCGGCGCCCGGCGTCACCGCGCTGACCGGGCTGCGGGCCGTGCAGGGGATGGCGGGCGCGGCAGGCATCGTGATCAGCCGGGCCATCGTCCGCGACCTCTACGACGGAGCCGCCGCGGCCCGCTGCTTCTCTCTGCTGATGCTGGTCAACGGCATCGCCCCGATCCTCGCGCCGGTCGTGGGCGGGCAGCTGCTGCGCTTCACCTCCTGGCGCGGGATCTTCGTCGCCCTCGCCGTCGTCGGTGCGCTGATCCTGGCCGCCACCACGCTCGTCGTCGGCGAGACCCTGCCGCCCGCGCGGCGCCGCCGGGGCGGTCTCGGGGAGACCCTGCGGAGCTTCGGCGCGCTGCTGCGCGACGGGAACTTCATGCGGTACGCGCTGGCGGGCGGGTGCGGTTTCGCGGCCATGTTCGCGTACATATCCGCTTCCCCCTTCGTCCTGCAGCAGGTCTACGGGCTCAGCCCGCAGGAGTTCAGCCTGGCCTTCGGGGCCAACGCCTTCGGCATCGTGCTGCTGGGGCAGTGCAACGCGTGGCTGCTGCGGCGCAGTTCACCGCGGGTGCTGCTGCGGGCCGGACTCGTGCTGTGCGCGACGGGCGGTGCCGCGCTGCTGCTGTCCGTCGCCGCCGGCCTGGGACTGCCCGCCGTGCTCGCCTCGCTCTTCACGCTGGTCGGCAGCATCGGTCTGATCATGCCGAACTCGACGGCGCTGTCACTCGCGGGCCACCGCGAGGCGGCGGGCACGGCGTCCGCGCTGCTGGGGCTCCTCCAGTACGCGCTCGGCGGCGTCGCCGCACCGCTGGCGGGACTGGGCGGGTCGGCGCTGCCGATGGCCGTGGTCGTGGCGGCCTTCGCGACGGCGGCACTGCTGATGCTCGCCCGCCAGCCGGGCCGCGGCCGCACGGTCGGGGCAGACGCACGGTTGGGATAGACGCACGGTCGGGGTAGACACGGAGGCGGAGGCTCCATCCGGGCGCTTCCACCTCCTCCGGGCGAGTGGCGGACGTCGACACGTCCGCGGCGTACGTGCGGCCCGCGTGCCACGTCTCGCTGCGCCGCGCCTCGGCACCGATCACGTCGACCTCTACATTCATGCACCGGCGCGATCCCGCGGTCCCGATCGGGGAAACCGTGGGCGCCATGGCCGCGTTGGCGGAGGCGGGGACCACCCGCCTCGGGCACTGAGCCCCCACGCACGGCCGGAGGAATGCGGGTGCCCTGCCCTCGGTGACCGGCCCGCGCTCCCGCAGCCGCCGCTACCCGTGGGGATGGTCGTCGCCGGCCGGTCCCCCCATCATCCGCAGCATGGCGGGGCCGCCGGTGTGCCGGAACCGTACGGCCAGCGCCGCGGCCAGGAGCAGGAAGGCGATGTTGAGCCAGGTGGTGTAGTTCCAGCCGATGCCCTCCGTCGGGATCACCGCGTCGGCCCGGTCGGGGATCAGGCCGAGACCGCCGAAGGCGGTCTCGACGGCGTATCCGGCGGCCGCCATCGCCGCGTAGAACGTGACCAGCAGGAACACGGTCATCCGCGGGCCGTAGTACTTCCGGTAGATGTTCAGGATCGGCAGGATCAGGAGGTCGGCGAAGATGAACGCGACCACGCCGCCGAAGCTGATCCCGCCCTTCCACAGCACCACGGCCAGCGGCACGTTGCCGATCGAGCAGACGAACGAGGCCATCGCCACCAGGGGGCCGATCAGCGGGCCCCAGAGTTTCGCGGCCAGCGGATGGCCGTCGAAGAAGAAGGCGCGCCAGAACGAGTCCGGCACCCAGGCGGCGATGGCGCCCGCGACGAGCAGGCCGATCACCAGATCCTTGAGGATCGCGGCCCATTCCATGACGAAGACGTGCGCGACGGAGGTGAAGCCCTCGCGCGAGAACAGCCGCCGCGCGAAGGAGCCCTCCCGCCGGACGGACATGTCCATCGCGGCGTGGCCCTCCATCGACCCGGCCAGGCCCCGCCCGGCCTGTTCCCGGGCCTCGCGCAGCAGCCCGTCCCGCAGGAAGAGCCGGAAGAGCACCGCGAGCAGCACGATCATGACCGGCCCGCCGGCGAATTCGGCGGCGGTGAACTGCCACCCCATCAACAGGGCCAGGATGACGCCCAGTTCGGCCACCAGATTCGTCGAGGCGATCTCGAAGGCCATGGCGGCGGTGAAATCCGCCCCTTTGCGGAAGAGGGAGCGGGCGAGGGCGACGGCGGCGTAGGAGCAGGACGAGGAGGCGGCACCCAGCGCGGCGGCACGTGCCAGGGTGCGCGGCCGGTCGTCACCCAGCAGACGGACGATCGTGGCCTTGCGGACCACGGCCTGGACGACGGCGGACAGGGCGAAGCCCAGGATCAGCGCCCAGGTGATCTCCCAGGTCATGGACCCGGCGATGGCCAGCGCGTGCAGTACGGCCCGCATCCTGCCCCCTTCCGCCAGGAGAAGTCTGGGGCCTGGGCACGCCGCCGGGCGAGCGACGCGCCCTCATGCGCGGCCGCAAACGGCGGACGCCGCCAGGCCCCTGGGTGGGGCCTGGCGGCGTCCGCCGTGGAAGGTGCGGGGTCGTCGCGCCTACGACTCGGACTGCAGCTCCCGCTCGCGCTGGAGGCGGGCCACCCGGCCCCGCACGACGTACCAGCCGCCGACCAGGGCCGCCACGATCAGCGGGAGGCACAGGACGGTGGTGCGGCCGGGCCCGTCGTCGGCGGCCATCAGGCCCAGGACGCCGGCGAGGAAGACCAGGGTGACGATCTGCGTGTACGGGGCCCAGGGCAGGCGGTAGCCGGGGCGGGTGACCCGGCCGTCCTTGGAGCGGCGCCAGAACAGCAGGGAGCAGAGCATGATCATGCCCCAGGTGCCGATGATGCCGATCGCGGCGAAGTTCAGCACGATCTCGAAGGCGTCCTTCGGGACGACGAAGTTCAGCACGACGCCCAGGATGCAGAAGAACGCGGTGAGCAGGATGCCGCCGTAGGGGACCTTGCCCTTGTTCATGCGGCCGGTGAACTGCGGTGCGGAGCCGGACATCGCCATCGAGCGCAGGATGCGGCCGGTGGAGTAGAGGCCGGAGTTGAGGCTGGAGAGCGCCGCGGTGAGGACGACGAGGTTCATCACGCCGGCCGCGTACGGGACGCCGATCTTGGACAGGACGGTGACGAAGGGGCTCTCGTCGCCGGTGAAGACGTTGTACGGCAGCAGCAGGGCGAGCAGCACGACCGAGCCGACGTAGAAGAGACCGACGCGCCACATGATCGAGTTGATCGCCTTCGGCATGATCTTCTCGGGGTTCTTGGTCTCGCCCGCGGCGACGCCGCACAGCTCGACCGAGGCGTAGGCGAAGACGACGCCCTGGATGACGAGGAGCATCGGCATCACACCGGCCGGGAAGAGGCCGCCGTGGTCGACGATGTTCGACAGGCCCGGGGTGGAGCCGCCGACGTCGTGCTGCGTCATCAGCAGGAAGATACCGATGATCATGAAGAGGACGAGCGCGCCCACCTTGATGATCGCGAACCAGAATTCCATCTCGCCGAAGTACTTCACGGAGATCAGGTTCACGGTGAGTACGACCGCGAGTGCGATGAGTGCAAGGACCCACTGGGGAATGCTGCTGAACATTCCCCAGTAATGGGTGTAGGTGGCGACGGCGGTGATGTCGGCGATGCCGGTGGTCGCCCAGTTGAGGAAGTAGAGCCAGCCCGCGGTGTAGGCGCCCTTCTCCCCCATGAACTCACGGGCGTAGCTGACGAAAGCGCCGGAGGACGGGCGGTAGAGAACGAGCTCGCCGAGCGCCCGGACGACGAAGAAGGCGAAGAGACCGCAGACCGCGTAGGCGATGAAGAGGGAGGGGCCCGCGCTGTGGAGACGGCCGCCGGCGCCGAGGAAGAGGCCGGTGCCGATGGCGCCGCCGATCGCGATCATGTTGACGTGGCGGGACTTGAGGTCCTTGCTGTAGCCCGCGTCACCAGCGTCGACGTGCGGAGACGTCGCGGTCGGCGCCGGTGCGCCGGGCTGGGGGTCGGCCGCAGTGAGGGTGCGGTCACTCATATGGGTTTTCGCCTTCTTTGGGGGGAGCCGACGGGGGGCCGCGCACTTCGTACGGGGACCGCCCGGAGGCTTGTGCCGGGCACTGCCGGGGTCTTCCCGGCGGTGGTCCGATACGCGACAGCCGATTGCCCGTGCCGGGCTGCGGATGCCTGCGAATCCATGCGGTGAATGGTGTGAGGCGGGAACCGGATACGTCAAGAGTTAACGAAAAATTGATTTTCCCGAGAGTCCACGCTATGCCGCAGGTCAAACGTCACGACGAGCCGTACGGCGGGGGCGGGTTACGCATCGGTAATGTTTATGTGAGCGAGCCCGCAGATCGAATAATCCATGGTGATCCGCATCACATGGAGCCGAATATTCGTGTACGGCTCACGAATTCAGCAATGACGCATAGCGGGCGAGGTCGATATTGCCGCCGGAGACGATGACGCCGATTCGGCGGCCGCGCAGGTGCTCGGGAACGTGACGCACGGCGGCGAGCCCGAGGCACCCCGTGGGCTCGACCACGAGCTTCATGACCGAGGCGAACGTACGCATGGTGTCGACGAGTTCGGCGTCGGTGGCGGTCAGCACGGTGGGGGCCGCGCGCCGGAGAAGGGCGAAGGTCAGGACGCCCAGGTGCTGGGTCCGCGCTCCGTCGGCGAGGGTCTCGGGCGTGTCGATGTGGACGACGCGGCCCTCGCGCAGCGACCGCCGGCCGTCGTCGCCCGCCTCGGGCTCGACGCCGAAGAGGCGGCACTCCGGGGCCAGGGCGCGGACGGCCAGCGCCGTACCGGACAGCAGCCCACCACCGCCCAGGGGGACGAAGAGCGAGTCGAGGCCGCCCGCCTCCTCCAGGAACTCCTTCGCCGCGGTGCCCTGGCCCGCGATCACGTCGGGGTGGTCGTACGGCGGGATCAGGGTGAGTCCGTGCCGGGCGGCCAGGGCGCGGCCGATCTCCTCACGGTCCTCGGTGCGGCGGTCGTAGGCGACGACCCGCCCGCCGTAGGCCTCGGTGGCCTCCCGCTTCACGGCGGGCGCGTCGTGGGGCATGACGACGGTGGCGGGGATGTCCAGGAGCCGGGCGGCCAGGGCGACGGCCTGGGCGTGGTTGCCCGAGGAGTACGCGACGACGCCGGCCCGCCGCCGCTCGGCCGGCAGCCGCGACAGGGCGTTGCAGGCGCCCCGGAATTTGAAGGCGCCCGCGCGCTGGAGGTTCTCGCACTTGAACAGCACCTGGGCGCCGGTCCGCTCGTCGATCAGGCGCGAGCGCAGCACCGGGGTGCGGTGGGCGTGGGGCGCGATCCGCTCCGCGGCGGCCAGGACATCGTCATAGGTGGGAAGCCGGTGCATGCGTCGCTCCTTGTCGTCAGGGCCGGTGCGTGGGTGCGAACATCCGCAGGACGGCCGGGAGGACGACGACCGACGGCCCCGGTGTGCCCAGGGCCCCGGCCAGGTCGGCGCGCAGCCGGTCGGGGGCGCTGCGCACGGCGGGGACGCCGAAGGACTCGGCGAGGGCGACGAAGTCCGGGCGGGTCAGTTCCGTCGCCGTGGCCTCGCCGAAGGCGTCGGTCATGTACTCGCGCAGGATGCCGTAGCCACCGTCGTCCACGATCAGCCAGGTCACGGGCAGACCGTACTGCCTGGCCGTCGCCAGCTCGGCGATCGAGTACATCGCGCCGCCGTCGCCGGAGACCGCGAGCACCGGGCGGGCGGGGTCGGCCGCGGCCGCGCCGAGGGCGGCCGGGAAGCCGTAGCCCAGGCCGCCCGCTCCCTGTGCCGAGTGGAAGGGGCCGGTGCGGGGGTCGAAGGCGGACCACGCCCAGTAGCCCAGGATGGTCATGTCCCAGAAGCTCGGGGCGTCGTCGGGCAGGGCGTCGCGGACCGCGGCCAGCACCTGCCGCTCGGTCTCCAGGCCCTGCCCCGCGATGCGGGCGTGGACCGCGGCCAGGAGCGCGCGGGCCCGCTCCGCTCCCCCGCCGCGCGGGCGTCCGGCGACGGCGTCGGCGAGCGCGTCCAGCGCGAGGGCCGCGTCCGCGTGCACGCCCAGGGCGCGGTGGTTGGACTCCAGCTTGCCGAGGTCCGCCTCGATCTGGATCACCCGGCCGCGGGGCCGGAAGGTGTGGTAGTTCGAGGAGAGCTCGCCGAGGCCGGAGCCGACGACGAGCAGGACGTCGGCGTCCTCCAGGAAGTCGGTGGTGTGCCGGTCCTCCAGCCACGACCGCACGGACAGCGGGTGCTCCCACGGGAAGGCGCCCTTGCCGCCGAAGGTGCAGGCGACGGGCGCGTCCAGCCGCTCCGCGAGCCTGCGCAGCGCCCCCTGCGCCCCGGCCCGTACGGTGCCGCCGCCCGCGAGGACCGCCGGGCGGTCGGCCGCGTCGAGCGCCGCCGCGGCCGCCTCGATCAGTTCGGGACGCGGCGGCAGGCTCCGGGGGCGGGCGTCGAGCGCGCGCACGGGCGGCACGTCGGCGGGGGCGAGGAGGACGTCCTGCGGGATCTCGACCCACACCGGCCCGGCGGGCGCCTCCAGCGCGGAACGCCATGCCTCGGCCAGTGCGGAGGGTATCTGCGAGGCGTGGCAGACGGTGTGCACGCTCTTGACGACGTCGCGGAACGAGGCCTGCTGGTCGCGGAGTTCGTGCAGGTAGCCCTTGCGGCCGCCGCCGAGTCCCGCGGCCGGTGTCTGGCTGGAGATACCGAGGACGGGCGCGGACGCGGCGGCCGACTCCTGGAGGGCGGCGAGCGTCAGCAGGGCGCCGGGGCCCGTGGACACCAGCAGCGGGGCCACGCCGCCGGTGACGCGGGCGTGGGCGTCGGCCGCGAAGCCCGCGTTGTTCTCGACGCGCAGGCCCACGTAGCGCAGCGCGGAGCGGCGCAGCGCGTCGAAGAGACCAAGCGCGTGCTGGCCGGGCAGCCCGAAGACCGTGGTGGCCCCGAGCGCGGTCAGTGCTTCGAGGGCCAGGTCCCCGCCGGTGCGGACGGGCTGCGTGGTGCTCATGGGTGTGGTGCCTTTCGGGGTGCGGTCGCGGGGGCGGCGGTGGGGGCGGCGGCCGGGCGGGGGACGGCGGTCCCGCCCGCCGAGCGGTGCCGCCAGGCGGCCAGGACCGCCGTGTCGGTCCGCCGTGTGGCCAGGCTGATCAGGACGTAGGCGACCAGGGAGGCGGGCAGTCCGTACAGGACGGGCTCGTCGGCCTGGACGCCGAGGCAGGCCATCAGGGTCACGACGGTGGCGCAGCCCGTGCCGATGGCCGCCAGCGCGCCCGCGGCCGTGGCCCGGCGCCACAGCAGTCCGCCCAGGATCGGTACGAGCAGTCCGCCGACGAGGAGGTCGTAGGCGACGGTCAGGGCCTCGACCACGCTGCGGAGCGTGACGGCGATCCCGACCACGGCCACGCCGAGGACGAGGATGGCCACGCGGTTGCCGCGCACCTCGTCCGTGTCGCCGTCGCCGCCTTTGCGGTCTTTGCTGTCTCTGCTGCCCTTGCCGTCTTTGCCGTCTTCGCCGCCGGTCGTGCGTCCGCCGGGGCGGAGGCGGGCGCGGATGTCGTGGTCCGCGACGGTCGCGCAGGCGATGAGGGCGCCGGAGGAGGTCGACATGACCGCGGAGAGTGCGGCGGCCAGCACCAGTCCCTTCACCCCGGCGGGCAGGGTGTCCCGGACGAGGGTGACGAACGCGTCGTCGGGGTTGCCGAGTCCGGGGTACAGGACGCGGGCGGCGGTGCCGATGACGGCGCCGCCCAGCGCGTAGAGCAGGCAGTACGTACCGGCCACCGTGCCGCCGGCGCGGGCCACCCGGTCGTCGCGCGCCGTGAAGACGCGCTGCCAGATGTCCTGCCCGATCAGCATGCCGAAGGAGTAGACGAGGACATAGGTGAGGACGGTCCGTGCGCCGATGCCCGTCGGGGAGAAGTAGCCGTCGGGCAGTTCCGCCCGCATCCCGGCGAAGCCGCCCGCCTTGACGACGGCGACCGGCAGCAGGACGAGCAGCACGCCGACGGTCTTGACGACGAACTGCACCATGTCCGTGAGCGTGATCGACCACATGCCGCCGAGCGCGGAGTAGCCGACCACGACGATCCCGCCGAGGACGATGGCGGTGGTCCGGCCCAGTCCGAGGACGACGTCGAAGACCGTGGCGTAGGCGATGGTCGAGGTGACGGCGAGCATCAGGGTGTACACCCACATGACGACGCCGGAGACGGTGCCCAGCGGGCCACGGCCGTAACGGAGGTCGAGCATCTCGCTGACGGTGTACACCTTGAGCCTGCTGATGCGGGCGGAGAACAGGACGCTCAGCGCCAGCAGGCCCAGCCCGATGGCGAAGACCATCCACGCGCCCGACAGTCCGTACCGGTAGCCGAGGCCGACACCGCCGATGGTGGACGCCCCGCCCAGGACGACGGCGGCCATCGTGCCGGTGTACATCACCGGGCCCAGGCGGCGGCCCGCGACGAGGAAGTCGCCGGCGGTGGTGGACCGGCGCATGCCCCACCAGCCGATGGCGAGCATGCCCGTGAGATAGACGACGATCACGGTGTAGTCGACGACGGACACGGCGCCTCCTCGGACCCGGGCCGGGAACCGGTGGGATGCCTGGGACCTTAGATCCCTGTGAGGTGCCCGTGAATTGTACGGATCTTCCAGGTCCGAGCCTCGTACGGTACGAACCGTCCAGCGGGCGGGGTCACATGGGCCGCGTCGGCACGGGGGCCTCTTCTTCTGGCGTCAGCTGGCCGGTGCCCGACCGCACGGCCCAGAAGAAGAGGGCCAGGGCCACGGCGGCCACGGTGAGCGAGTCGTACGGCGCGGGCAGGCGGCCGGAGCCCTTGAAGGTGCCGAGCCAGGACAGGACGGTCAGCGCCGCCAGGTGGACGACCAGCCATGCGCCGGTGCGCAGTTCGGTCAGGAGCGGGGCGTCGGCGGTCCGCCGCATGGCGAGGAAGAGCAGCAGGCCGGCCAGGACCAGGGGCAGGGCCAGGCGCAGGTCGTGCCAGCCCGACCAGTACACGAACTCGCTGGACACCACGAAGCTCAGGGGCGCGATCCAGCGCAGGCCGGGCACCCAGCCCGCCGTGCCGCCGCGCGGGTCGGCCCGGAAGACCGCCACGGCGACCGCGGAGGCGGCGTAGACGAGGAGGTACATGTCGCCCATGACGCTGACGATGTGCTGCCAGCCGCCGAAGGGCAGCAGGAAGACCACGATCACGGCGAGATTGAGCAGGAGGGCCCGGTGCGGGATGCCGGAGCGCGGGTCGACCTGCATGAAGGCCCTGGGGATGGTGCGGTTCTTGGCGAGGGCGTAGGTGTGCCGGGCGTCGATGGCCACGCCGACGTACGCCGAGCCGCCGGGCGAGGCGACGGCGTCCGCGTACAGCAGGCTGGACAGCCAGTGCAGGTTGAGGATCAGCGCGAGCTGGCCGAACGGCGACTCGAAGCTGACGCCCTGCCAGCCGTGGCCGAGCAGATGCTCGGGAACGGTGAAGAGGAAGGCCAGTTGCAGGGCCAGGTACATGAGGACGGCCAGGGCGATGCCCGCGAGGACGGAGCCCGGGATGGTGCGGCGGGGGTCGCGGGTCTCGCCCGAGAAGTCCAGCGGTGCCTGGAAGCCGTTGACCGAGTAGACGATGCCGCCGCCCGCGAGCGCGGACAGACAGGCGGCGTACCCGTACGGCGCGAATCCGCCGTGGTCGGTCAGCCGCCCCTCGTGCCATCCCGAGGCGAACAGGGCGATCACGGTGACCACCGGCACGATGATCTTGAAGATGGAGACAAGGTTGTTCAGGCGGGCGAACGCCCGGACCGTGAACCAGTTCAGCGCCGTCAGCAGGACGCTCAGCGCCACGGCGACGCCCAGGCCGAAGGCGCTGAGGGAGCTGCCGTGGTAGAGGTCGGGCAGGTAGTGGTCGGCGTACTGCATGATCGCGCTGATCTCCGCCGCGGTGCCGCCCACCGAGAGCAGCACCGACCAGCCGATGAGCGTGCCGACCAGCCGGCCGCTCGCGTACAGCGGCCAGCGGACCGTACCGCCGCCCTCCGGCCGCGACGCGCCGAGCTCGATCATGACGAGCGCGACGAGGCCGCACAGCAGGCCCGCGCCGACCCACGACAGCAGCGCCGCGGGCCCCGCCGTCCGGGCCGCGTACATGGCGGCGAAGAGCCAGCCGGAGCCGACGATGTTCGAGAAGCCGATGGCGGTGAGCCCCCAGAACCCCAGGTCCCGGTGGAGCCGGCGCTCCTGGACGAGCACGGTCGGCGCGACGGTCTCCCCCACCGGCTGACGATCCGACACGACGGCCTCCTCGATCCCGGTCCGACGGGCGCGGACGCGGGCCCACCGGGATTCTTCCCGGTCGGCCGGTGAACGCCTTCCCCTCCGGCCCCGCCCGGAGCATTCTGAAGCGCTCGATTCATCCATGCGCACGTCCGGCCGAGGAGAATGTCGAGGAGAATCATGAAAAATCGGCACAGGCTCGTAACGCTGGTGGCGGCCGCCGGGCTCGTGGCCGGTGGCGTGTTCTTCACCTCGTCGGCGTCGGCGGGCACAGCGGCGGCGCCGTCCCCGAAGAGACCGGGCCCGGCGGGTCAACACGCCTTCGCTTCCGCTGCGTTGTCGCAGACCCTCTGCTGGCCCGGGGTCCGCGACGAGCAGCTCATCACCTGGTACGGCGCTCCGGTCACGTCCTCGCAGCCCGTCGTCGCCTCCGCCTCCGAGGGCGTCATGTACGGGGAGGGCGCGGGCGACGCGCATGTCTACGCGGAAGGCGTCACGGTCCTGAACAGCGCGGTGATCGTCCGGGTGCACACCGGCTGGGGTTCCCCGCTCAACGTCTGCATCCACTTCGTGGGCTAGCCACGCCGTGTCGCGCGGGCGCGGCGGCGCCGGTGGCGGGGCTCATCGGCTCTCTCCTGGCTTTCCTCATGGGAACGCCCCCACTCGCCGATCGGACCCGACACCGGCGCGCCGCGCACGCGGTGCCCCGGGCTAGCCCAGTTCGAGGCTGGTGACGCCGTAGACGCGGTCCTCGCGGGCCGGGGGGACGGGGCCGGTGTACATGCGCACGGTGTGGGAGCGGGGGGTGAGGCCGCGGGCCGTGGCGAGGGCGGTGGCGGCGCGGTGGGGTCCGGGGATGTCGAGGGCGACCTCGTCCTCGGGGCCGGCGTGGCCGGTGAGGGCGTCGAACAGGGCTTCCGCGCCCTCGGGGGTGTCGGCGAAGAGGGGGCCGATCCGCAGGCCGTCGTGGGCGGGGCGGATCACGCCGTAGCCGGTGACGTTCCCGTCGCGCAGCTGGACGTAGGCGGTGTGGTCCGCCGCGGTCAGCCAGCGGTCGAGGAAGGCGCGCCGGTCGGCGGGGAAGCACTCCCGGTCGTAGGCGGCGAGGGCGTCGAGGTGCGCCGCGGTGACGGGCACGACGTCCGCCGCCGTGCCCTTGGTGCCGCCGGGGCGTCCGCCGTAGCGGACGGTGGTGTACGCGGGGGCGAATCCGGCGCGGCCGTACGTGGCCTGCTGGGCGGGCACCGCGTCGAGGCCGACGGTGCGGGTGCCCGCGTGCGGGAACGCGGCGCGCCAGGTGGCGAGGCCGAGGCCCCGGCCGCGGTGGTCGGGGTGGACCAGGTAGTAGCCGAGGAAGGCGTAGTCCGGGGAGTAGGTGACGACCGAGACCGCCGAGACGAGCTCGGTGCCGAGGCGGCCGACGAAGAAGCCGTCGGGGTCGGTGGGGTGGAAGCAGGGCAGGTCGCCGGTGCCCGGGTTCCAGCCCTCCGCGGCGGCCCACTCCGCGACCTGGCGCCATTCGTCCAGGGAGGCGCGGGTGACGGTGAACGCGTCGGCGGTGGCGGGAGCCTCGTCGGTGGTGCGCTGCTGCGGGAGTTTCATACGGGGTGTTCGTTCCTTGACTCGTGGGGCGGGTGTGATGACCGATCGGATGTGACGACCGATGCAGATTATTGACGGCGCGTCAGATCAAGTCCATGGCGGCCACCTCGTCGGGCCGGCCGTAGCTGACGGGGCCCTCGAAGCGGCGGCGGGCGCTGGCGAACCACCAGACGGTGGCGATGAGCAGCACCGCGGCCAGCGCGATCGGCGCGTAGTTGAAGGAGGTCACGGTGAGCGGGGAGGCCTGCGGCAGCATGAACAGCACATTGCTGATCACGATCCAGGTCACGGCGACGCGCGCGATGGGCTTGCCGTACCGCCCGAGGTTCCAGGGGCCGGGCTGGAAGTCGTCGCCCAGCCGCAGCCGCAGGAAGATGGGCACGCCGTAGGCGAGGAAGAGGCCGACGACGTTGACGCTGACGACGGCGGTGAAGGCGGTGTGGGACCACCAGCCGGGCGCGACCAGCACCAGGGGGCAGGCGGCGGCGAGCCAGACGGCCTTGACGGGGGTGCGGGTGCGCGGGGACACCGAGTGCCACCAGCGGGAACCGGGCATCGCGCCGTCGCGGGAGAAGGCGAAGATCTGGCGGGTATTGCTGGTCATATTGGCGAGGCCGCAGAAGAGCATGGCGCCGATCACGATCAGCAGGAGCAGATTGGCGGTGCCCGTGCCGAGGGCGTCGATGAGAATCTGCACCGGCGGCGCCGACGCGCTCGCTTCCCGGTCGTAGTCGCGGATGGCGTACACCAGGGCGAGCATGAGGATCAGTCCGGTGATCGCCGAGTACGTGATCGCGCGCATGATGCCGCGCGGTGCGTTGACGGTCGCTTTCACGGTTTCTTCGGACATATGGAAACTGCCGTCGAATCCGGTGAACGTCCAGCTGGTGACGAGGAGTCCGAGCATTCCGCCGTAGATGCCGCTGGTGAACCCGGTGTCATTGACGAAGTGGGTCGCGAACGAGACGGGCTGGTGGTGGCCGGGTTTCGCGGTGAGGGTGGCGACGATCACCACCAGGCCGACCAGCAGCCACCATACGGAGATCCGGTTCAGCACCGCGACCAGCTGGACCGTATAGGTATTGGCGAGGGCCTGGACCAGCAGGATCACCGCGGTGATGCCCACGGTGTGCTCAGGGTGGGGGTGGTAGGAGGGCCACTGCAGGGTGATGAACGCCTGGATGAAGGTGGCGGCCGCGTAGTTGGTGGCGGCCGTCCCGCCGACCTGGCCGACGAAATTCAGCCAGCCCGTGTACCAGGACCAGGCGCCGCGGTGCCGCTTGGCGAGTTTGCCCGCGGAGAAATACAGCGCGCCGCTGGTCGGATAGGCGGAGGCGATTTCCCCCATGGCGGCGCCGACGAAGAGCACCATGACGGACACACCGATCCAGCCGAAGACGAGAATGCGCGGCCCGCCGGCCGTCATACCGAATCCGAAGGAGGAGAAGATCCCCGAGATGATATTGATGATCGTGAAGGAGATCGCGAAATTGTCGAACGCCCGGAATCGGCGGGTGAGTTTTCGTGGATAGCCCATGGCGTGCAGGGTCGCGTCATCGTCCAAGGCGAGTGGCACCGTTTGCTGCCGGCGCTCTCTCAAACGGACGAGGAATGCGGGATCGGGCACAGCCACAGCCTTTCTCAAAAGGTGGACGGGACAACGGGATTCTCCGGCTTTCCGGCGCGTGCCGGATTCCGCGGTGGATCAGGCGGTGCCGGGCACGGGCAGGCCGCAGAGGCGCCTGGCCCTGGTCAGTTGCTCCTCCGGGTCGCCGAACGCGCTCCAGGGCATCCGGGAGGCGTAGGGCCCCATGGCCGTGAGCACGGCCCGCGCCTGGTCCTCGCGGTGCGACATCAGCAGCGCGTGCGCCAGATAGGCCAGGTCCAGCACCGGCGTGAACCGGTACTCGGTCACGTGGGGGAACCAGTTCTCGTAGACCCCCAGGGCCGTGGACCGCCACTGGTGCTGCACCCAGGTGCGGCGGGCCAGCGGGGCGGCCGGATCGTGCTCCTCGACCAGGTTCACCAGGGGCAGCAGGCCCAAGGGGGAGGAAGCCGGTGCCCGTTGGCCGAGGAACGCGGCGACGTCCCATGCCGCGTTGGCCGACCCGCCGTGCCGGGTGAAGAAGAACGCGAGGAAGCGGTGGTGCGCCTCCCGGTGCCAGGGGTCGAGCCGGAGAATGCGGGCGAACAGCGACCAGGGACCGGGCGGCGCGGTGAGCAGCCCACGCGGGGCGGGGTCGCGAGGCCGGTGGTAGCGGGCCAGCGTCAGTTTCGCGACCCACGGCGTGGGGTCGTCGGGCGCCATGTCCGTGGCCCGGTCGCAGGCCGTGAGCGCGATACGGCCGAGGACGACGGCGCGCCGGTCGCGGGCGTCGGCCGCGCGCAGCGCCCGGAGCACCGCGACGCGCGCCCAGAGAAGGGCCGCCTCGGGGCCGGGCTCTTCCGCGAGCCAGCGCTCCGACAGATCCGAATCCGCCGCCTCCGAGGCGAGGACCGACGACCGGTGGGCCCGCAATCCGAAATCCTCCCGCGTTTCTTCCAGCACGTCGCGTGCGCTCAGGTATCGCCCTGCCTGTACGTCCACACAGGCGCGCGCCAGTCGATGGTCCCCGGCCGCCGGATGCCAGACGTACTGCCCCTCGAATAATCCAGCGGCCATGCTCTCCTGCCGTTCCTGCCGACGACATCGCCAACGCCGAACTCAGCCCGCAGTAGTCGTCCTGGCTTCCTCGGCAGCATGCCACACCCTACTCAGCCTCAACTCGAAACGGAACGGGTCATCCGAATTACCTGGTTCCACAGCATTTACGCGCTCCGGAGTTGCCGTGAGTGCGCACTCCATTCACTGATTTCGAGTAGACCTCAGACATATGCCATGTCTATCCCGCGGTCGCACCTTGCCCGGACGGGGCCGGGGCCGCGGGACCCGTGGATCACCCGCCGTCCAGCAGCGCCCTGCCGAGCGCCGTGGGCGAGTGGTGCACCGTATTGCCCGAGCGGCGCGTGACGATCAGCCCCGCGTGCCGCAGCACCGTCGCGTGCTGACTAGCCGACGCGTTGGAGATCCCCACGCGCCGCGCCAGTTCACCCGTGCCGCAGCCGTGTATCACCTCGTACAGCACCTGCGCCCGGGTGCGGCCGACCAGGGTGACCAGGGGGGCGGGCACCGGCGGGCCGTCCGGGCCGCCGTCCATCCAGCGGGCCCGGCGGCCGATCGGATACACCAGGGCGGGGACGGTGCCCGGCTCCCTGAGCATGATGGGCGTGCCCCAGCAGAAGAACGACGGCAGGAGCGTCATGCCCCGCCCGTCGAGGAACAGGTCCTGGGAGACCGGATAGGCCAGGGACAGCACCGGCGGTTCCCAGCGCGCGGCCGGATGCAGCCCCAACAGCAGCCGTTCCGTGCCCCCTTCGGCGAGCGCCGCCATGCGCTCCGCCCGGTCGGCGGCGATCTGCCGCGTCATGTGCCGCCAGTACGGCGCGAGCGCCAGCCGGTGGTACGCGCGCAGCGCGTTCCCCAGCGCGGCGAGCGATTCCGTGTCCCCCGCGGCCAGCCGGGCGAGCCCGCCGTCCACCGGGCCCCGTGCGGCGGCGAGCCGGGTGATGTCGCGGTGGAGCTGCCGCCGGGGCGTGGCGAGCACGGTGCCGAGGGCGGACTCCACGTCGGCCACGCCCGTCGTGGGGGTGAGGAAGTCCGCGGAGTAGCCGGAGGGCGGGGCGAGTTTCCCCAGCAGCACGGCCCGGCGCGGCATCTCCGCTGTCAGCCGCTGCCGCACCGCGCCGCGCCAGCGCAGGAAGTCCACGGCGCCCGGACCCGTGACCCCGGACTGCGCCATGTGCAGGCTGAGCAGGATCTCCCACAGCACGTCGGGCCCGGTGGCGATCCGGGTCCTGGCCAGGTCCTCGCCGGTGAAGTGGATACGCAGCACCGCTCGACCTCCTGGTTCACTCCTGGTTCACGTGCCCTGCCCCACCCGACGCCGCCGCGCGCGGCTCGGGTTGCCCACTGAGCGGCAATTGCCGTTTTTTGGCCCAAGTTGAAAATGTTGATCCGAACCCGAGCGGAAAAGGAAGCTGCTGTTCACGGAAACGGGGGCCCACAGCAGGCAGGGGTGGGCCGTACAGAGAGAAGAGGCTTCCCATGAACGCCATCGTGCGACGCGTCGTCACCACGGCCGCCGGTCTCACCGCCCTCGGCGCCCTGGCCGCGGCACCGGCGGACGCGGCACCCGCCCGGGTCGACGGCAACTGCGGGACCTACGTCTGTGTGATGACCGCCCACCAGAACAAGTTCGTCCAAGACATCACCGTCTACACCAAGGACGGCGTGCCCGGCACCCTGCGCGCCTACTGGGGCGAGTTCCGCAGCGGCCGCGTGAACGCCTCGTCCTACAAGTGGAACGTGGGCTACGAGCAGAACAACTCGCTCGTCTGCGGCGGCCTGGAGCGGGACGGCCGGGCCATCGAGGACGTCTGCGTCACCATCTGACCGGCCCGTGTCACCGGCCGGGCCCGCACGGGCCCGGCCCACCGGTGGGGATGCCGCCGATGCGTGCGGGGGCGTCCCCTCCCGACCCGTCCCTCCCTACCCATCCCTCCCGATTTCGCCCCTCCCGGTTCTCCCCCTCCGATACCTCTCATACAGAGGTACGCTGGAAAGGTGAGCGCAGACGGCCTCTCCGACGAGCTCGCCGGAGTCCTGACGGGTATCCAGCGGCTGGCCCGGCGGAGGATATGGGCCGGCCTGAGCACCCCGCGGCTGCGCGGCGCCCAGGCCGAACTCCTGCGGGTGGTCACGGAACACCCCGGCATCGGGGTCTCCGCCGCCGCCAAAGAGCTCTACCTGGCCGCCAATTCCGTCAGCACCCTGGTGAACCAGCTGGCCAGAGCAGGGCTGTTGCGCCGCGCGGCCGACCCGCGCGACGGCCGCGTCGCCATGCTGTTCCCGACGCCCGCCTGCCGGGAACGGCTGCGGGACCTGGACGCCCGGCGCGGTGCCCTCTTCCGCACCCGGGTGGGAGCGCTCACCCCCGAGGACCGTGCCGCGCTGACCGCGGCGCTGCCCGCCCTCCGAAGGCTCGCCGAGTCGTTCCGCACCACCGGGGAGGCACCGTGACCACCGTGAGCACATCCCCCGCCCCCGGCCGACGGCCGCGGTCCGCTGCACCGGACTGCGCTACGCCTTCGGGAACGTCACCGCGGGCGTCAAGGCGGTGATCCAGGCCGTGGTCGTCATCGGGCTCGCCGCCCTGCTGGGCGTCTCCCTCACCTGGAACCCGCTGAAGCTGCTGGGCGTCGTCGCGGTGGTGCTGCTCGGATCGGCGTTCTTCTCCTGCCTGTCCATGTCGATCGCCGGGATCGTGCTGACCCGCGACCGTCTGATGGGCATCGGCCAGGCCATCACCATGCCGCTGTTCTTCGGCTCCAACGCGCTCTACCCCGTCGCGGTGATGCCGGGCTGGCTCAAGGTCGTCAGCGCGGTGAACCCGCTCAGTTACGAGGTGGACGCCCTGCGCGGCCTCCTCATCGGCACCCCGGCGCACCTCGCCACGGACTTCGGCGTCCTCGTCCTCGCGGCGCTCCTCGGTATCGCGGCGGCGGCAGCCCTCCTGGGCCGCCTGGCCAGGTGAGGCGGCTCGCCACCAGCCGCGGAAGGCCGCCCGGCATCCGGTCCCCGGCCCGGCGGAGCATGACGGTCCGCCGGACCTCGGGCTCGCCCGGCCGGGACGGGGTCAGGCCCGGCCGGGGACGTCCGCGGGGGTTTCCGCCACCGGCTCGGTCACGAAGCGCACCGACGCGTCCAGTCCGCGGACCAGTTCCTGTGCCTCGGCCGGGGTGTCCGCGCCGACGGCGATCAGTGCCACCCGGTTCTCGACCGACCGGTGCGGTTCGATGATGTCGCCCGGTGCCACGGCCATCTCGGCGTGCAGGAGGGCGGGGTGGCGCAGCACTTCCTCCCAGCCCTCGATCGCCACCAGCCGCCCGGGGGGCGGGGTGAGGAAGCGGATGGCCGAGCCGCGGACCGGCTTCAGCGACGCCTTGTCGATCGGCCGGCCGAGCACGTCGTCGTAGACGAGCCCGAACCATTCGAGGCCCGGGACGACGTGCGCCAGCATCCGGTGGATCCAGCCGCCGGCGTTGCGGACGTGGGACTCGCCTAGGACGACGCCGCGCTCGGTCAGCCACAGTTCGACATGGAACTGGCCGAATCGCAGGCCCAGTTCGGTGAGCGCCCGGGTGGCCTGCTCCTCGATCGCGCGCCGGTGCTCGTCCGGCAGCAGCGCCGGGATGACGTACTCGACCTCGAAGAAGTTCGGCGGCGGGAGGAGTTCCTTGGAGGTGACGGCGAGCACGTGCGGGATGCCGCCGATGAAGACGCCCTCGACGCTGTACTCGGTGCCCTCGACGAACTCCTCGACGATGAAGGGCCCTTGTCCGGGCAGGAACTCCAGGGCGGCGTCCAGCTCCGCGACGCCGTCGATCCGGGTGACCCCCTCGCTGCCCATGGCGTCGCGCGGCTTGACGACCCAGGGGCCCGTGGAGTTTTTCAGGAACGCGACGGCCTCGGCCGTGTCGGCGCACACCCGGAAGGCCGGCTGCGGGAAGCCCGCCGCGGCGAGAGCGGCACGGGCCTCGTCCTTGGTCCGTACCCGGTGCACCGCGTCCGGTGTGTTGCCGGGGAGGCCGAGCGCGTCGGCGACCTCGGCGACCGCCTCCTGGGCCATCTCCCGTACGCCGAAGACGATGTCGAAGGTCTCGCCCGCCGCGACCCGCTCGCGGGCCCAGGCGGCGCTGTCCCCCCGGCGCGCGAAGTCGACCGCGGACGCGGCGTCGGCGAGGGCGCTGACGGTGGGGGTGGCGGCGAGCGTCGCCTCCTGGTTGGTCACATGTATGCGCAGGCCGCGGCTGCGGGCCTGGTTCAGGGCCGTCTCCACGACGTCGACGGCGAGGGTGGCATCTCCGGCGCCGCCGACGAAGAGGAGGTTGGGGGTGGTCGGGTCGGCCATGGGGGCTCCTACGAGGTGCGTAGCGGAGGGGTGATCGGAGAGGTGCTCGGATAGTGCGCTCGCGGCCGGTCAGGACGGCGGTGCGGGGCTCTCGCCGAAGAGGTTCGGGAAGTGGTTGATGTCGGCGGTCAGCCCCTTCACCATGTCACCGATCCTCGCGTCGCCGCCCGCCGCGGCGAGAGTGCGGTCGTTGCGTCTCCTCGTGCGGCCGGAGAAGGGCAAGGACCCCGTGGAGAGATAGCGTATGGCCCCGTCGGGTGCGCGACGCGGGATGATCTCGGAAAGCGCGTAACGGCTGGCGCTGAACGGGATGTCGAGGCGCCCGGCCGCGAACGCCGAGGCGATCTCCGCGTACAGGTCGGGGGCCGCCAGTACCGGTTCCACGATCTCCGCCACCTCCTCGAGGATCCCCTCCAGCTCCTCCGAGATCCGGTCCTCGTCGAGCGCGATGAAGCCGAGCAGAGGGGAGTTGGCGCGGGAGGCGAGCAGCAGCCCGTCGATGTTGGCGCGGGTGTCCGGGATTCCGAATGCCTCCAGATAGGTCTTGGTGATGAGCTTGGTGGCACCACCCAGCCGCGCGACGAGGGCGCCGTAGAGGATCAGGTCCTCGGCGTTGCGGCGCTCCCGGGGGAAGACCCCCATGAACTCGTGCAGTACCGCGTGGACTTCGACCGATGCGGGCAGATAGCGCGCCGCGAGCCGGGGAATCGCCCGCAGGGCGGCCACGTCCTGCTCGCAGTGGCCGCCCTGCGGATAGGCCAGCGAAACGCACCGCACGCCCTCGCGCGCCGCCGCCACCGCCTCGAGCACGCCGATCGCGAGGCTGATGGACGGCGGGACGAGCACGGCGGTCAGTGTGCCGAACAGCTCGCGGTCGATGACCAGGCCCCGCTCCGCCAGGTCGCCGCAGAGCACGTCGACCTCCTGCCAGGCCGACAGGGACTCGTTGAGCGGGACCGCCTTGGAGTAGGGGAGGTTGTACGAGATCCCCCCGCCCTCGAACGAGGTGATTCCCGAGGCGACCGCGGTCCGGAACAGCAGGCGGGCGTCGGGCGAACCGTGCCGGATCTCCAGGGGCGCCGCCACGGATTCGTTCAACTGCCGTCCTCTCCGCCACCCGTGGGTGACGAGGGGGTAGCCGTTCAGGTCCGCCGGGTTCCTGAGCAGCGCGGCCTCGGCGTGGTCGAATCGCTTGAGCCGCGTGTGGGAGTCGATGGTCAGCGTGAGGATGTCGGGCCCGGCGTGCCGCTCCAGGTCCTGCAGCAAGGTCATCATCTGGGCGTGGGATCCCACACCGCAGCGGGGCTGCAGCGCGACCCGCCGCGCGGACCGGGCCGCGCGCAGCACCTCCGCGGCGGTGGGCTTCCCCAGCTCCTCGACGTACGCGACGGACTCGGCGAGCGAGGGCAGTTCAGGGGAGCCGGGCAGGGCGGGGGAGCCGTTCATGAGGCGATGGAGGACACCGCTACGGGCTCCGCGGTCCTGCTCCCGCGCAGGGCGTCGAGGGTCTCCGGCAGCAGTTCGGGGTCGGACAGGACGACGTCCACCCCGAGTGCGTGGAGCCGGTCGATGTCGGA
This sequence comes from Streptomyces sp. NPDC002537, assembly GCF_053594975.1. Lineage (NCBI taxonomy): Bacteria > Bacillati > Actinomycetota > Actinomycetes > Kitasatosporales > Streptomycetaceae > Streptomyces > Streptomyces sp. NPDC002537. The sequence continues at coordinate 37,422 of NZ_JBSFWT010000032.1, read as the reverse complement.
GGCGTCCTTGTGGCTCCCCACGGAGAGGTTGCCGCCGAGGATGACGGGGCAGCCGAGGAGACCCGCGCGCCGGGCGGCGGGGAGCTCCTGGAGGTCCTCGTGGGCGTGGCCGTTGAGGCTGCCGATGATCACCGCTTCGGCGCGGGGGTGTTCGGCGTGGGCGGCGGCGAACTCGTCGACCGTGGTGCAGGTGCCGAGGTTGACGACGTGGAAGCCCTGGGCGCGGAGGGCGTGGGCGATGAGGTGGTTGGCAACGACATGGCTGTCGCTCGCCGCCACACCGAGGATGACGGTGCGGGTTACGGTTTCGTGCTGCATGGAGACCCCCGTCAGAGGCAGAAGAGTGGCTTGGTTCCGGACCGGACCGCACAGCCGGCCCGGTCGGTACGGCAGCCGGACCGGCCGCCGGAGTGATGTGCTGACGCGCCGTGCCTAAGCGCTTCGCTGGAAGTCCGGTACGTCGTCTGCGGGTGCGTCGTGGCTGGTCGCGCAGTTCCCCGCGCCCCTTCGGGGCGCTGCCGGACCGCACCGGACTTCGCCAAGCCCGCTTAGTCGTCGAATGCGGCGAAGAGCTCCCGCTTGCTGACCTCGTGGAGGCGTGCGATGTCGAATTCCTCGGGGTCGGCGACGGACAGTGAGTCGAAGACGAGATTGATCGCCGGTATCAGCCCCCAGACCTGCGTGTAGGCAGGCCAGCCCGGACTTCCGGCATCGGCGTCCTCCTGCCGCCCGAAGAGGTAGTTCGCCCATTGTGGCGTGGCGGGGTACCGATGGTGGAAGTCGTGGACCACCGTGTCCCCGGTGAGGACCAGATAGCGCGCGGGTGCGTGCACGAGGAGCATGCGCGCGGTCCATGCGAACCAGGCGGCGGTGCGGCGGCCGTACGGCAGGGCGGACGGCGGCGCCGGCTCCCCGATGAATATGGCGTTGGTGAGGCTGCCGAAGTATTCCTTGCCGCGCCGCACTTCGAGATCCGGGGCGGGGAAGGTGTGCTTCACACACAACCGGAGGGTGTTGCTCAGCTGGAACAACGGAATGAGCGGTACGAACCAGACGATGAGCAGCGCCTGCCAGGTTCCGGTGGCGACGGTGGCGGCGACGGCGACCGTGTACAGGGTGACAGAGGCGGTCTTCTCGCTCGGCGCGGAGCCGTGCCAGAAGGACCGGGCGCGGGACACCGCGAACTGGAGATGGAACCGGGGCGAGAACAGCTTGCCCAGAACGCGCCGCCACATCTGCCGGCGTGTCATGCCGGGGTGCAGGTCCAGGCTGACCAGGAAGGCCTGGACGGTGGGGTCGCGCAGCGTCATATGGTGGGCCGCGTGGTGGTCGCTGACGTGCTCGCGGCTGTACCGGGCGAAATTCTGGATGATGAGCAGGCTGGACGTCGCACGGCCGATGGCCGCGTCCAGCCCGCGTCGGCGGTACATGTTCCGGTGCGAGCACTGGTGATAGACCATCATCCGCAGGTTGCGCATTCCGTGCAGGGTCACGGCCCAGCCGGGCAGCAGCAGAAGCAGCCAGCCGCCCGAAAGACGAAGGCCGGTGCAGCTGATCGCCGTACCGAGAATCATGGAGAGAACAGCGGACACGAGATGGAATCCGGGTGTCCACCAGGACAGCGGTTTCTGTTCGGTCAGTGCCTTGCCGGTGAAAATGGTCAGTGGATACTGGGCGAACCGCGGCAGTACCCGCATGGTTTCGCGGGGGTCTGCACGGTCCGGGAATCTCTCGGTTCGGAAGTCATCGTCGATGACCGCCATCGCACTCCTCCGGGTCGGAGATCAAAGGGGTGTCCGAACGGCTGATACAAATGAATTCGAAGAGTGACCGGAATTCAGGAATCCGTCGTCGGGACCTTGACGGAAGGCGTGTCCTGCGCCTGCTGCTGCGGCAGTTCGCGCCGACTGCGCACCGGAGAGAGGAATACGGGAATGAAAGCCGTGGAGACGAAGGCGGCGCCCACCCACAGCGTGGTGTGGACCGTGGTCAGCTCGCCTATCACGCCGGAAATCGCGGCACCGACGGCGAGGGCCCCGGTGAGAAGGAATCGGAATGTTGCGTTCATGCGGCCGAGCAGGGAATCCGGCGTCATCCGCTGACGCAGGCTGACGCCGAGCACGTTGTCCATGCCCACCTTGAACATGGCGACCAGCCAGCCGGCCCCGGCCAGCACGAGCCACGGACCGTGGTCGATGAGCGGCACCAGCAGCCCCGCGGGCGCCAGGGTCACGCCGGCCAGCCCCAGGGTGCGGCCGTGGCCCAGCCGTGCGGCGATGGGCCTGGCGCAGCGGGCCCCGAGGAGCAGCCCCGCCCCGCCGGCCGCCCAGAACAGCCCCAGCGCGCCGCTGGAGAGACCGAGGTCGCGGACGAACATGATCGGGAGCATGGTGTTGATGATCTGCGAGCCGAGGTTCCCGAGGGCCGCGGTGAGCGCGAGGGCCCTCAACTCCGCGTTGCCGAAGACATGTCGGACCCCTTCCGCGATCTGGGTCCGCAGCCGGGTGGCCTGCCCGGGGAGCGGTGCGGAGGGTGCCGGGGTCCTGCGGATCGCGACGAGTCTGAGGCCCGACGCCAGATACGTCGCGGCGGTGCAGATGACGGCCACCGGCGCGGTGAGCAGGGCGACGAGCCCGCCGCCCGCACTCCGCCCGGCCACGTTGCCGGCCGCGATGAGCGTATTGATGTCGGCATTGGCCTGAACGAGGCTTTCCCGTCCGACGAGTTGCGGCAGGACGCTCTGCGAACCCACGTCGAAGAAGACGGTGGCGCAGCCGTTCAGCAGGACGACCGCGTAGAGCTGCCCGAGCGTCAGCGCGTCCAGCCACCAGGCCACCGGGACCGTGACGAACAGCAGCGCCCGGGCCAGGTCCGCGAGGATCAGCACCCGCCGGTGGCGCATCCGGTCCACCCACGCTCCGGCGGGCAGGCCGATGAGCAGGAAGGCGGCGGTGCTCAGCGTAGCGAGGGCGCCGACCTGTCCCGGGCTCGCGTCGAGCGCGGACACGGCGATGAGCGGCACGGCGACGTAGCTGATGTTGGTGCCGAGCTGGCTGAGGGTGGTCGCGGTGAACAGGATGCGGAAGTCGGCTGTCCGCCATGGTGAGTTGGGCTGCATGGTCCGTTCCTCCGGTGGATACTCCTCGGCGAAGGGTCGGGATCGAAGCATTCGAGCCGAATTCGGCGGTAAGTCTCCGCGCGTGAACACCAACACCACTCCCCCGTCGATCACTTCGAACGCCGCCCCGAGTCGCCTTGAACTACCGACAGTAACAAGCTCATCGCGCCCTGCGTCGGCACTGCCCCATCGGAATTCATACGACGGAACGGGCGGGTGGTGCCGTACGGCCAACGAGGCTGCGGTACCGGCCCATTGCGTCCCGGTCCGGCCGGGCCTCCCCACCGGCAAGGATCAGCGATATCCAACCGATAGGGCAAGTGACGTACGTCACGTATCCGGTTCCTGGCGCCCCGAAGGGCATTGGGCGATCGGCACCACTAACTCGTTGACAGGGGCGGTGAGTTGGGTGAGCATCTAAGAAGATCCGGGGGGATGGGCCTCTCTGAGGCGACCTGCGTGAATGCGGAGTGGATTACTCCAATCGAGCGGAATGCGGCCGGAGACAAGTCGGTTGCGCATGGCTCGGCATTAACGGAGCTCCCCGGCAAGGGCTCTGTTCACGCAGGGCCGTCGAACCCAGATGGGCCAGGTGAATAGCTAGGATGGCCACAGGTACCGCGCTCCTGATCGGCGCCGCGGGTGGAATTCTTCAGGATGTCGCCCGAGGGCTCGCGAAGGAAGGGCACCCGCTCGTTCTTTTCGACAGGGACGAAGACGCGGTGCGGCGCCTCGGAGCCGAACTCGCCCCGCTGACCAAGGTGGACGTGGCCGTCGGGGACATCACCGACATCCCCGCCGCGGAGCGCCTGCTCACCGGGATCGTCGCACGGCACGCGCCGTCCGTCCTTGTCAACGGCGTCGGCGGGGACACCCGGGTGATCGGCTACGCGGATCTCACCACCGACCACTTCGACGAGACCTATCTCGAGAACGTGGTCAGCACATGGATCGCCATCAAGGTGTGTGCGCCCAGGATGGCCGAGGCCGGCTATGGACGCATCGTCAACTTCGCCTCGGCCGGCGGCCGTACGTACAGCCACTTCAACAACGCCGCCTATGTCGGGGCCAAGGCGGCCGTCATCGGCATGACCAAGCAGATGGCCTATGAACTCGCCCCGACCGGGGTCGTGGTGAATGTGGTGGCGCACGGCCCCATCGCCACCGCCCGGGTGGCGGGCGCCTGGGAGCGCCGGGACGAGGAGTCCAGGAAGGCCGTCCTCGCCAAGCTGCCGATGCAGCGCATGGGCACGGTCGCCGAGGCGGTCGGCAGTGTTCTGCACCTGTGTTCCGAGAGCGCCGGTTACTCCACCGGTGCCGTGATCGACATCAACGGCGGCCTCTACATGTGAGGTTCGCGTGGCAGGCGTGTGACGCGCGGCCAGATTTTTGACGGCTTCCAAGGAGCTTCGTGTGGCGAAGTTTGTCGTTGAATTCGAGTACAACGTCGACAGGGCGGGACGTCAGGGCCTGCATCCGGCGCACGCCGAGAATCTCCACGGCCTCGCCGGTCGCGGTGTGCTGCTGGCGGCGGGCCCGTTGGTCGGCGAGAACGCCGGACTGCTGGTCTACGACGTGGAGAACCGTGAGGAACTCCAGCGGCTGCTGGACGACGAGCCCTATGTGAAGGGCGGGGTCGTCGCCAGGACGCGTATCAAGGAATGGGCACCGGGCAAGGGCAGCTGGATCGCCGCGCCGGACCGGTCCACCGGGAAGTCCGATGCGGAAGGATCCGACAGAAATGCTGTCGTTGAAGCATGAGTCGCTGCATGCCGGGGTCGTCGACCCGGAGATGGATTCCATGCGAATCCTCAGCGAGACCGCGCTGAAATATCCCGCCGCCCTGTCGTTCTCGTCGGGGGCACCGTACGACGGGACCCACGACCTGGCGAACATCCCGTTCTACATCGACCGCTACATCAAGCACCTGCGCGACCGCGGGATGACGGAGCGGCAGATCACCCGGCTGTTCTTCCAGTACGGCCCGGTCAACGGCGTCATCCAGGGCGAGGTGGCCCTGATGCTGAAGCGGGACGAGAACATCGACGTACCGGCCGAGGCCGTCATGATCACGCATGGTTTCCAGGAGGCGGCCCTCGTCGCTCTGCGTGGTCTGTTCTCCTCTCCCGATGATGTGCTGCTGAGCGTCTCGCCGGCCTATGTCGGGATCACCGGTGCCGCCCGGATGCTCGACATCCCGGTACGGGGGATCGTCGAGGGCCCCGACGGCCTCGACCCCGAGGAGGTGGCCGCCGCGGCACGGGCCGTGCGGGCGGAGGGCGGGCGTGCCGTGGCCCTGTACCTGGTGCCGGACTTCTCCAACCCGTCCGGGACGGTGCTCCCGTTGGAGGCCCGCCGGCGTCTGCTGGAGGTGGCCGACGACGAGGACCTCGTCATCCTGGAGGACAACCCGTACGGGCTGTTCGCGCGGGACGGCGAGTCGATGCCCACCCTCAAGTCGCTGGACGCCGGGCGCAGGGTCGTCTATCTCGGCTCGTTCGCCAAGTCGGCTTTCCCCGGGGCCCGTCTCGGCTATCTGGTCGCGGATCAGCCGGTCACCGACGACGCCGGTGGGACGCGCCTGCTCGCCCAGGTGCTGTCCAAGGCCAAGGCCATGTTCACGGTCGGTTCGTCCACGCTGTCCCAGGCGGTGATCGGCGGCATCCTCGTCGAGAACGACTACGACCTGCGCTCGCCCACGAGGGAGCTGGCCGCGGTCTATCTCGAACGCCTCGACGCCACGCTCGCGGCGCTCGACGAGCACTTCCCGGCCGGAGAGTTCGCGGACCACGGGGTGCGCCGGAACGCTCCGCGTGGCGGATTCTTCCTCACGCTGCAGGTCCCGTTCACGGCAGACCTGGCGGCGATGGAGCGCTCCGCCCGTGACTACGGCGTCAGTTGGGCGCCGATGAGCATGTTCTACGTCGGTGGCGGTGGCGACCGCACGATGCGGCTCGGGTTCAGCAACCTCGCCCCGGAGGCCATCCGGGAAGGCATCGCGCGGCTCGCCCGCTTCATCAGGGAAACCCCGCACGACTGACCGGCTCCCGCAGGGTGCCGAGGCCGGAACCCCGAATTCCTTGTGCCAGAAGGACGATGAACATGATTAGCACCAGTGACCGGCCGACCGCGGTGGTGGTCGACGGATACTCGGCCGGAAACTTCTACCCCGCGGCCTTCGCCGCGTCCGGAACGCGCGTGATCCACGTGCAGAGCACGCCGGAGCTCATCCCCACCATGCAACCGCCCGACCTGTCGGCGTACGCGGAGAACATCGTCTCCACCGACCACGACGCGCTGGCCGGGCTGCTCCGTCCGTACGACCCGGTCTGCGTCGTCCCGGGCCAGGAGTCCGCCGTGCGGCTGGCGGACCGGCTGAGCGAGGCGCTGGGCATCGCGACCAACGGCACCGAGTTCTCACCGGCCCGCCGTGACAAGTACGAGATGATCGAAACGCTGCGCAGGGCCGGTGTGCGCTGCGCCGAGCAGTTCAAGAGCGGCGACCCCGAGGCCCTGGCCGGCTGGGCCGAGGACAGGGGCACGTACCCGGTCGTCGTCAAGCCGCTGAGCTCCGCGGCCTCGGACGGCGTCGTCATCTGCGGGAACGCCGACGAGGTGCACGCGGCGGCCGAACGCGTGCTGGCCTCCCCCGACATCTTCGGCACCTCGAACACCGAGGTGCTCGTCCAGGCCTATCTCAAGGGCCCGGAGTACGTGGTCGACACCGTCAGCTGTGCCGGCCGGCGTTATGCCTGCGGCGTCTGGCGGTACGACAAGGTCCTGCTCCCGTCCGGCCGGAACATCTACAACCGGGACATCCTCGTCGCCGAGGACAGCGATGCCGTCCCGGCCCTCGTCGCCTACGTGGGCGAGGTCCTCGACGCGCTCAGGGTCGCGTGGGGCCCCTCGCACGCGGAGGTCGTCATGGGGGACGAGGGCCCGGTCCTGGTGGAGATCGCCACACGGCTCAACGGGCAGCTCAACTCCGCCTTCCAGCAGATCTGCCTGGGGCACGACCAGGCGGGGCTCACCGCACGGGCGTACACCGACCCCGAAGGGTTCGTCCGGGAGTACGGCGGGCGCGTCTACAGCATGCGTCAGCCCGCCTTCGTCTACAACACGCCCACCGAACTCGACGGCGTCGTCGGCTCCGTGGACCAGGGGGTCGTCGACCAGATCAGGGAGCTGCCGAGCGTGTTCCTGGCCGGCGCGAAGTACGCGCAGGGCTCCCGGATCCGCCCGACCGTCGACCTTCTGACGACATCCGCGCGCATCTACCTGACCTCGCCCGACGAGCAGGAACTGGTCGCCGACTACGAGAAGTCCATCGGCCTGAAGGACCTGCTCTACCGCCTCGCCTGACGCGCCCGAGTACCGCCTTTTACTTGTCATTTCGTCGAGGGAGACCAGTGCACAGCAGAATCGGCCTTTTCCTTTCCCCTGTTCACGAGACGGGTCAGGACCCGCACCTGGCGATCCAGCGGAATCTCGATCTGGTGGAGCGCGCCGACCGGCTGAACTTCGACGAGGCGTGGTTCGGCGAGCACCACACCCTGGGCTGGGGTCTTGTCGGCGCGCCGGAGACGCTGATAGCCGCCGCCTCCCAGCGCACGCACCAGATCCGGCTCGCGCACGGAGTCGTGCCGCTCTCCGGGCACCACCCCTTCCACGTCGCCAGCCGTGCCGTGCACCTCCACCAGCTGACCCGCGGCCGCTACATCCTCGGCGTGGGCCCCGGTGTGCCCTTCGACGCGAAGATGTTCGGCCTGGACCCGGACATCCAGCGCAGGCGGCTCGACGAGGCCCTGCCGACCGTCCTGGAGCTGGTCAACGGGGAGTCCCGGGTCACCCGGAAGACCGACTGGTTCGAACTGAACGACGCCAAGCTGCAGTTGCCCCGCTTCGGCCCCGGCCCGCTGGAGGTGGCCATGGCCACCTCCGGCACCTCGGTCACCAGCCCCCGTCTGGTCGGCCGGTACGGCCTGAGCATGACCTCGTTCGCGCTGCCGTTCTCCCTGTTGGCACCCGGTTCGGCGGACCACATCGGCCTGGCGCAGCAGTGGAAGCACGCGGAGGCGGCGGCCGACGAGTACGGCCAGGTCATCAGGCGCGAGGACTGGCGCATCGCGTTGCCGGTCCACGTCGGCGAGACGAGCAAGCAGGCCTTCGACGAGGTCCGTGCGGGCTACGACCGCTGGCTGTTCGAGTACTTCGGCAGGGCGGCGGGGCGCACGGTCATCGGCCCGGACACGCCCCGGGAGACGATGCTGGAGGCGAGGGTCGAGGCCGGCGGCGCGCTGGTCGGCTCGGTGGACGAGGTCGCGGCCGGTATCCGTCGGATGCAGGAGGCCACCGGAGGCTTCGGCAAGGTGCTCGTGTACGTCGCGGACTGGACCTCGTACGAGAACACCGACCGCAGTCTGGAGTTGCTCGCCCGCTATGTGGCGCCGCGGATCACGGGTTCGGCGGACCGCCCGCAGGAAGCCGTCGACTGGGCGATCGCGAACCGCGGCCGGTAGGCACGCCGCTTGGGGACTGGGCGTCACTCGTTGCCACAGGTCAAGAACAAGCTAGGGAGAAGCTGAAGCCGTGGGACGTTCGCACTGGCAAGAGCACTGGAACGCACGCCGGTCCCCCTTCGCGGAGGAGTGCAGGCGGGCCCGCGCGGCACTGCTGGCCGACCTCAAGGACCCGAAGGCGGCCCAGGAACGGGTGCTCGGGGACATCATCGAGTTGTGCGCGGACTCGCTCCATTGGAAGGAACAGGGGTACGACTCCGTCGTGGCCGACCCGGGCAGCTTCCGGTCGGTCCTGCCCATCATGCGCTACAGCGATTTCCACGAGGAGATCGAGCGGGAGACCCGTACCAAGGGCGGTGTGCTGTCGTGCAGCCCGGTGCTGCGCTGGCTCAAGACGAGCGGCACCACCGGTGACCCGAAGCGGGTCCCTTACACCCTGCATTGGCTGTTGACCTATCGGATCCCCGCGATGCAGGCCATGTGGGGAACGTATATCGAGCACCACCCCGAGATACTCGCGAACCCTTACGCCACCCTCGACACCCAGACCGTCCACGAGGCCGTCGACGACTTCGTGTACGGCGTCCAGTACCAGGCGATCAGCAATCGGCATCCGCGGATCAACAGCCGGGACTGGAACCCACCGTGGTCCGAGTCCCCGTGGTTCGGCACCGGCGCGCCCTCCTCGCACTCGGGCCGGATGTACCACCGCATCCGTCATCTCGTCGGCCAGGAGCTGCACTTCATATCGGCGATCAATCCGAGCACCCTCATCTCGCTGCGTGACCTGATCGCGGAGCACGGGACGGATCTCGTCCGCGACCTCCGCGAGGGGACCCTCGAAGGGGAGCCCGTCGCCGCGCCGGACCCGGAGGCCGCACGCCATCTCGCGTCGGTGCTGGCCGAGGGGGATTTCACCCTCAAGGACGTCTGGCCGTCGCTGACCCTCTACAGCTGCTGGCTGTCCTCGTCCGCCGGGCTCTACCAGTCCAAGCTGGACACGGTCCTGCCGGGCGTCGGCAAGATGCCGTTCATGAGCTGCGGCACCGAGGGCGTGACCACCGTCCCGGTCGGCGACTCGCTGGACAGCCAGCCGCTCGCCGTCCACCAGGCTTTCTTCGAGTTCGTGCCCGCGGACGTGCCGCTGGGGGAACTCGTCGGGTCGGGCGCCGGGATCGGCACGCTGCTGTTCGACGAGGTGGAGGCCGGACGCGATTACCACCTGATCATGACGCAGGGCAACGGCCTCTACCGGCTGTGGAGCGGCGACATCTACCACGTGGACCGCGTGGTGGACGGCACCCCGTGGGTCCACTTCGTGCACCGTGACGGTGTCTTCCACTCCTTCACCGGCGAGAAGATCACCGAGGCCCAGGTCACCCAGGCCATCGAGCAGGCCATGACCGCCGGTGACCTCGGCAGCGGTCTCTATCTGTGCGGTCCGCAGTGGGGCGAGCCGCCGCACTACGCGGTCGTGGGCGAGGTCCCCGCCCCGCACCCCGCGCTGGACAGGGCGCTCTCCGACGCCGTCGACGACGCGCTCAAGACCATCAACATCGAGTACGCGTCCAAGCGGAACAGCGGCCGGCTCGGCCCGCTCGAATTCTTCACCGTGCCCCACGACACGATCGCGGCCTACACCGAGTCCCGCCGCCAGCAGGGCAACGCCACCCAGTACAAGTACAAGCCGTTCCAGCAGGACGCCGAGTTCGTGTCCGTCCTCGTAGGGCATCCGGGAGTGTGACGGGGTGATAGAGACCAGCAGACCACCGCAGAACACCCGCCGCGAGATCATCACCCTCTCGTCCGGCGGGGCCGACCTGGCGCTCCACCTCTGGCGGCCGCGGGAGATCAAGGGCGCGGTCTTCTACTTCCACGGCCTGCAGTCCCACGCCGGATGGCTGTGGGAGGTGGGGCCGAAGTTCGCCGACAACGACATCGTCTTCTTCGCGCTCGACCGGCGCGGCAGCGGGATCAGCACCGGCAAGCGCCAGGAGATACCCGGTGTCGAGACCGTCATCGCCGACTACGCCGGCTCCCTCGCCCATGTACGGGAGTACATCGGCGACAGCGTCCCGCTCTCGCTGTTCGGCCACTGCCTGGGCGGCTCCTTCCTGGCCGCCCTGATGCACCACCCGGGATTCACCACCCGTTACGAGGCCGCCGTCTTCTGCTCGACCTGGCTGGGCAAGCTGCACGCCACCCTCGGCGACGAGGAGCGGGCGGCGCTCGCCGCCGAGCGGAGCACGGAACTGTGGGACGCCGGCCTGAAGTCCTCGGACTTCACCGACGACGCCAAGTACCGGCACTTCATCGACCACGACGACCTCGCCGTCCGCCGGCTGACCAGGCGCTCCCGGGCCACGCTCCTCGGCCTCGAACAGCTCTACATGGAGCCGCGCCGTGAACTCCCCGACGTGCCGACCGCGTTCGTGTCGGGCCTGAGCGACCCCATCGTCGATCTCGGCGCCGCTCACCGGGTGTTCACGAAAATGGTCTCCGACCGCGGAATGATCATTCAGTTCCCCACCGACAGGCACTACCTCTTCTACACCGACGTCGTCGGCAGCCTCGTCGACTGGGCGTCGGCCCACACCCTCCTCCAGGGGCTGAGCCGCGATGCCTGAGGCGCGGCTGTACCGGGTGGCGTTGCCGATGCGGTCCGGCTTCGACCACCCGGCCGCCCGGCGGAGGACCAGCGACAGCCTCGTCCTGAGCATCAGCGGTGGCGGCGTCACCGGCATCGGCGAGTGCGCGCCGCGCGCCTACGTCACCGGCGAGACCGGCGACAGCGTCGTGGCCGCGCTGCGGCAGGTCCCGATGGACAGGTTCTTCGCCCGGCTGACGGCCCTGTCTCCGGAAGAGCTGCTCGGAAGGCTTCAGGAGGACGGTTTCGAGGCGACGTTCGGCGTCACCGGCGGGAACAATCTGATCTGCCTGCTGGAAACGGCCGTGCTCGATCACATCGGGCGGGCGACGGGGACGGGCGCACGGGAGCTGATGCCCCTCGCCGCCCCCGGGACGGCCGGGCCCCTTCCCGTCTCCCAGGTGCTCGACCTGAGCATCGGCGCCGAGGAGTTCCTGGACTCCCGCGGCCCCTTCCATTTCGTGAAGATCAAGGCGTCCGACGACATCGGGCGGGACGCCCGCACGGTGACGGCGGTCCGTGAGCGGCTCGGTGCGGGTGTCCCCGTCATGGTCGACGCCAATATGAGCTGGTCGGCCGGGACGGCCGGGCCCAACGCCCGCCGGCTGCGGGACTGCGGAGCGGACCACATCGAGGAGCCGCTGCCCCGGCGGTCCTGGGACGCCCTGCGCACGCTGCGCCGTGAAACCGGTGTCAGTGTCATGCTGGACGAGTCGGTGTGCACGCTCGACGACGCCCGCGCCGCGGTCGCGGCCGGGGCGTGCGACGCGATCAACGTCCGGGTAGCCAAGAACGGCGGCCTGCTGAACGCCGCCCGCCTCGTCGAGTACGCCCGGTCCTCCGGCGTGGCCTTCCAGATCGGCGTCCAGGTGGCCGAGACCGGTCCGCTGATCAACGCCGGTCGCGCGCTGGCCTTCGGCAGCCCCGGGGCACTGACCGTCGAGGCCGGCCAGTCCGACCGTTTCTTTCCCGAGATGATCGTCTCGCCCCGTCCGGCCGTGAACCGCCGGGACAACACCGTCTCGCCGGCCGACGGCCCCGGCTTCGCCATGGGCCTGAACCGCGCCGCCGAACGCTGGGCCGCCCTCGGCTGGACCGGGGACCGGCCCGACTGGCACCCCCTGCCCGCCGCCCCCTGATCCGCACGGGCCCACCCACCGCCGGGCACAAAGAGAAATACCCCGGACCGTATTGACGGCCGGGGTATTTCTTCACGTATATTGGAAAGTTCCGCGCACACGGTAACTCGGGGCGTGGGGAAGCTTTATGAGTGCATAATATCCGGGTGGGAGTCGAATTGTCAAACGAGGAAATGCGGAACGAGCAGGAATTCATCGATCTGCTCCACGGGCGCCTCGCCGAACTGCGCACGCAGACGGAAAGGGCGGTCGCCGAGGCGCTGGCGCCGGCCGGCAACGGCCTCCAGGCACGCCTGGAGCGGGATGTCCTCGTGGCCGAGCGGTCCGGCCTGCTCGCCGCCTTCAACGCCGGTGAGAACGGGCTCTGTTTCGGCCGCCTCGCGTTCCGCGACGGCCGCGACCACCACATCGGCCGCATCGGCATGCGCCGCGACGACGCGGACCGCACGCCACTGATCGTCGACTGGCGGGCCGACGTGGCGCGCCCGTTCTACCTCGCCACCGGCCACACCCCGATGGGGCTGCGCCGCAGGCGCCACATCACGACCGAGGGCCGCCGGGTCACCGCCCTGCACGACGAGATCCTGGACCTCACCGACGCCCGGCGCACCGGGCACGAGGGCGCCGACGCGGACGCCGTGCTCCTCGCCGCGCTGGACGCGGCCCGCACCGGCCGGATGCACGACATCGTGCAGACCATCCAGGCGGAGCAGGACCGGATCATCCGCGCCCCGCACCACGGCGTCCTCGTCGTCGAGGGCGGGCCGGGCACGGGGAAGACCGTGGTGGCGCTGCACCGCGCCGCCTTCCTGCTGTACGCGCACCGGGAACAACTGGCCCGCCGGGCCGTACTGATCGTCGGGCCCAACCCGGCGTTCCTCGGCTACATCGGCGAGGTGCTGCCGTCGCTCGGCGAGACGGGCGTGCTGCTCGCGACGCCCGCCGAGCTCTTCCCGGGTGTCACCGCGACGGGCACCGACACGGCCGCGGCCGCCGAGGTGAAGGGCCGTGCCGCGATGGCCGACGCCCTGGCCCGCTTCGTACGGGACCGGCAGACGCTGCCCGGCCCGGTGACCGTCATCGACCACGAGGACGGCGAGCTGCGGCTGGACACCGGCATCGCGGAGGAGGCGCGGCGTCAGGCGCGCGACACCGGTCTGCCGCACAACCTCGCCCGCCCGTACTTCGCGTTCCGCGTCATCGACGCGCTCACCGCCCAGCTCGCCGACCGCATCGGCGCCGACCCGTACGGCGGGCCGAACCTCCTCGGGCCCGACGACATCGCCCAGCTCGGCAAGGCGGTCGCGGCCGACGCCGCCGTGCACGCGGCCATCGACGAACTGTGGCCGGTGCTCACGCCGGAGGGGCTGGTCGCCGACTTCCTCGCCGACCCCGTCCACCTGCCGGAGGCCGACGCGGCCGCGATCCGCCGCGAGGGCGGCGGCTGGACGCCCGCGGACGTCCCGCTGCTGGACGAGGCCGCCGAGCTCCTCGGCGAGGACGCCTCGGCCGCCCGCGCCGCCGCCGAGGCGGAGCGCCAGGAGCGCATCGCGTACGCGCAGGGCGTGCTCGACCTCTCCTACGGCTCCCGCACCCAGGAGTTCGAGGACGTCGACGACGAGGATTCGGAGGTGCTGGCCGCCCACGACCTGGTCGACGCGGAGCGGCTCGCGGACCGGCACGAGGAGGACGACCACCGCAGCGCCGCCGAGCGCGCGGCCGCCGACCGCACCTGGGCGTTCGGCCACATCATCGTGGACGAGGCGCAGGAGCTGTCCGCGATGGCGTGGCGGCTGCTGATGCGCCGCTGTCCCACCCGGTCGATGACCCTGGTCGGCGACCCGGCGCAGACGGCCGAACCCGGCGGCGTCGGCGCGTGGGGGACGATCCTCTCCCCGTACGTGGACGACCGCTGGGAGCACGTCCGGCTCGGCGTCAACTACCGCACACCGGCGGAGATCATGGAGGTCGCGGCGGGGATCGTCCGGTCCGCCGACCCCTCCTTCGTGCCGCCGCGCTCGGTGCGTTCCACGGGCGTACGGCCGTGGGCGCACCGGACCGACGACCTGCCGCGCGCGGTCGCCGATGCCGTCGCGCGGGAGTCCGGCGGGGCGGCCCGCCTCGCGGTGATCGCCCCGCGCGCCCGCCTCGCCGCCCTGTCGGCCGCCCTCCCGGAGGCCTCGGCCGGTCCCGCCCCGGACCTGACCAGGCCGGTGGTCCTGCTCGATCCGCGACAGGCCAAGGGGCTGGAATTCGACACGGTGATCGTGGTGGAGCCCGCGGAGTTCGGGGCGAGCGACCTGTACGTGGCGCTGACCCGGCCGACGCAGCGGCTGGGGGTGGTGCACGCGGCGCCGCTGCCGACGGGGCTGGAATCGCTCGCGGCCGCCGACCACGCGGTCGCGTAGCCGGAGGCGGGGCGTGGCCTCCCGGCCGCGCCCCGGCCGTCGTCGAATACGCGCCCGGCACGGACGACCGGGCTCCCGGGGCGTGCACGGCTGCTACCGTGCCTCCGGAGCCGCAGGCGCGAATGCCAGGGGGGCCGTCATGTCCAGCGACACCAGTCATCGGCCGGCCGCTGTGCGGGTGCCCGCGAGGAGGCCGCCGGGCGTGCGGCTGCCCGCCGTGGTGCAGACCCTGCTGTTCGCGCGCTACCGGCACCGGCTGTTCCCGCTGCTGCGCCGCAGGTACGGGGACGTGTTCACGCTCAGGCTGACCGCCCCGCCCCGGTGCCTGGTGATCCTGGCCGGGCAGGAGGACATCCGGACGGTGTTCGCCGGACCGGTCGAGGTGCTGCACGCGGGCGAGGGCAACGCGATCATGGGTCCGGCCCTGGGCGACCACTCCGTGCTCCTGACCGACGAACGGGAACACCGCAGGGCCCGGCGACTGTTGACGCCCGCGTTCACGGGCGCGGCGCTGCGCGGATACCAGGACATGGTCGTCGGCCTGACGAGGTCCGAGGTGGGGCAGTGGCCGGAGGGACACGCGTTCGGTGTCCACCGGCGGATGCGGGCGCTGACGCTGGAGGTGATCCTCCAGGTGGTGTTCGGGGTGACCGACCGGGAGCGGCTGGCCGAACTGCGCCCGCTCGTCGGGGGGTTGGCGGACATCGGCCCGATCACGTTGCTGGGCCTGCCGTATCCCGCGCTCCGGCACGTCGGACCGTGGCGCCGGTACGCGGGCTTCCAGCGGCGTGTGGACCAGCTGCTGTACGCGGAGATCGACCGCCGGCGGCGGGCCGCGGACCTGGGCAGCCGGACCGACGTGCTGTCGCGGCTGCTGCAGTCCGGGGAGGACGAGCCCGACGGCGGGTTCACCGATGCCGAGCTGCGGGACCAGCTGGTCACGCTGCTGCTCGCGGGGCACGAGACCACGGCGACGGGGCTGGCCTGGGCGCTGCACGAACTGGCCAGGCGGCCAGTCCAGTTGCGCAGGGCGCAGCGCGCGGCGGACGAGGGTGACGACGCGTACCTCACCGCGGTCGCCAAGGAGGCGCTGCGGCTGAGGCCGGTGGTGCACGAGGTGGCCCGGCAGCTCACCGAGCCGTTGGTGGTCGGCGGGTACCGGGTGCCCGCGGGCGCCACGGTGATGCCCGCGATCGGTCTGGTGCACGCGGATCCGGCGCATCACGAGCAGCCGGACGACTTCCGTCCCGAGCGGTTCCTGGACGGCCAGCCGCCCGCGAACACCTGGCTGCCGTTCGGCGGTGGCGCCCGCCGCTGTCTCGGCGCGGGTTTCGCGCTGCTGGAGGCGACGGTGGCGCTGCGCGAGACGCTCCTGCGGTACGACGTCCGTCCGGAGCGGCGGGAGCCGGAGGCCCAGCGGGCCCGCAACGTGACGCTGGTTCCCGCGCGGGGTGCGCGGGTGGTGGTGTCGCGGCGCCGCTGAGGCCCCGGTTCAGCGGGTGCGGCGGGCCAGTTCGGGGAGCTGTCCCGCGAGGTGGAGTTCGCGGCACCGGCCGCGCCGGACCTTGCCGGACGTGGTGCGCGGTATCGAGCCCTTCGCCAGGACGAGGACCTTGTCGGGGGCGTGTCCGAGGTGTTCGCGCAGTGCCGTCATGACCCGGGCCGCGAGGTCGGTGTGGTCGTGGACGTCCTTGGCGGGTTCCACGGCGACGGCCATCCGTTCGGTGCCGGGCAGGGCGAACGCCGCGCACACGGGCCGTACGCCGTCGACCCCGGCCGCCACGTACTCGTAGTCCTCCGGGTAGAGGTTGCGGCCGCCCACGATGATCATGTCTTTGATCCGGCCGCAGACGACGAGGCCGTCGGGGGTGCGGTAGCCCAGGTCTCCGGTGCGCAGCCAGCCGTCGTGCAGGGCTTCGGCGGTGGCTCCGGGTTCGGTCCAGTAGCCGCGCATGAGGGCGGGGCTGTGGACGTGGATCTCGCCGACCTCGCGGCCGGCGAGCGGTGTGCCTTCCGGATCCCTGATCTCGACGCGGACGCCGGGTACGGGGTGTCCGCACACGGCCAGGGTCCGGGCGTCCGGGGCGTCGGGGGCCACCGGGTGCGCGTAGCCGCCGGTTTCGAGCCCGTCGCGGGAGACGTGGTCCCAGGCGACCGGCCGGTCGATGTCCCCCATGGTGACCGCGAGGGCGGCCTCGGCGAGCCCGTACATGGGGGTGAGGGCCTGCGGCCGGAGGCCGTGGCGGGCGCCGGTCTCCGTGAACTGGGCGACGGCGGCGGCGTGGAGGGGTTCCGCGCCGTCGCCGCACACTTCGAGCGCGGACAGGTCGAGGGGGCGCGGCCGCAGGCGCAGGCCGCGGGCGGCGAGGCCGTACGCGAAGTCGGGGGCGACGGTGCTGGTGGCGCGGTGGTGGGACAGTGCCTCCGGCCAGGAGTCCGGGCGGGACAGGAACTCCTCCGGTGGCATGAGCACCAGGGGGATCCGGAAGGCCACGGCGGCGAGCGCCGAGATCAGGCCCATGTCGTGGTGGAGCGGCAGCCAGCTGAGGTGCAGGCTGCGGCCGCGGTCGAGCCGCAGCCGCTCGCAGCACACGGCGGCGTTGGTGAGCATCTGGCGGTGGGTGAGGGCCACGGCCCTCGGCGGGCCGGTGGTGCCGGAGGTGAACTGGAGGTACGCGAGCTCGTCGGCGCCCTCGGGCAGCGGCCGGGTGGTCTCCTGCCGTTCCGCCGCGAGTTGTCCGCAGGTCAGCACGGGCCGGTGCGCGCCGAGTCCGTCGGAGGCGAGGTCAGCGAAGGCGTCGGCGACGACGGCGCAGCGGGCGTCCACGTGGTCCAGCCGCCGCCGGATCCCGTCGACGGCCTCCGTGAGGGTGGAGACCCGGTGGGGCAGCGGCAGGACGACGGGGACGGCGCCCGCCCGCCACGCACCGAAGAGGCCGATCAGGAAGGCGGCCGAGGTGGAGGAGACGAGGGCGACGCGGTCTCCCGGCCGGACTCCGGCCGTGGCCAGGCCGGTGGCGGCCCGGCGCGCGGCGGCGGCGAGGAGCGCGTACGGCAGGGGTGTTCCGGCGAGGTGGCGGTCGGTCACGGTGATCCCGGCCGGGACGGTCGCGGCGCGCTCCAGCGCCCCGGGCACGGTCACCGCGCCGAACATGTCCTCGGGCCGTGGGTACGCGCCCCCGCCCGTCGCGTTTCTCTCGCTCATCGGGTCGCCCCCGCTCATCGGGCTTCCCCCGCCAGCGCGCGCAGTTCGTCGGTGAAGCGGTCGGCCAGGGCGCGGACGGTCGACACGGTGTGCAGGCCGGTGCTGTAGGTCCACACCAGCCGCAGTTCGTCCCCCGCGGTGAATGCCATGAGGTCGAGGACCCTGGGGCGGTGTCCGCGGGCGCCGCGGTGGTGGCCGAAGGCGTCCGCGACCGGGCGGGCGTCCCCGGTGAAGTACTCGCCGACGTCGCCCCAGTAGTTGAAGCCGAGCTCCGGCGCCGGTATCGCGGCCATCCGCGCCCTGACCGCGGGGTCGGGGTGCAGGTGGCGCAGCAGTCCGTACCCGGTGCCCCGGTGGGGGACGGCGCGGATCCGGTCGCGGGTGGTGGCGAGGCCGCCCGGGGGCAGCAGCAGCGGCGAGAGGGTGGAGAACCGGGCGACGGTGCGGGAGACGTCCAGGGCGCCGAACGCGGTGTCGCGGCCGTGCCCTTCCACTTCGACGTACAGCTCGGGCCGTCCGGTCCAGGCGGTGACGGTGCGGGCCAGGGCGGTGAGCAGGAGTTCGCGTGTCTCGGTGCCGTGTTCCGCGGGCGGCCGGTGGGTGAGGCCGACGGTGAGGGTGGTGAGGTGGCGTACGGCGGAGTGCTGGGTGTTGGGGCCTCGCCGGTGGTCGACGGGCAGGGATGCGGGGGCGAGGTCCGTGTAGGGCTGCCAGTAGGGCAGTTCGCCGGCGAGTTCTTCGCTCGCGGCGTGGGCGTCGAGCTGTGCGGCGCACTGGTGCAGGGAGGCGGTCCTGGGTGGCAGGGTCACGGGGCGGCCCTGTTCCAGGGCGGTGTGGGCGGCGCGCAGGTCCTCGTGGAAGATCCTGGACGAGTAGTAGTCCATGACGAGCCAGTGGGCGCTGATCAGCAGCCTGGTGCCGCGGTCCGGTCCGAGGTCGAGGAGGGCCAGCCGCAGGGTCCGGCCGGTGGCGGGGTCGAGGGAGGCGTTGCGGAGGGCGACGTGATGGGCGAGGGCGTCGTCCAGGGCGCTGTCGGGGACCGTGCGGAGGTCCACCGTGTCGACCGGGGGCGCGTCGGCCGGGTCTCCGTCGGGGATGTCGGCGTACGGGCCGTGCCGGTCCCGGTGGAAGCGGGCGCGGAGTCCTTCGTGATGGGCGAGTACCTCGGTGAGGGCGCGGTGGAGCAGGCCGGGGTCGAGGGGGCGGGCGAGGTCGAACAGGGGCCACATGCCGTTCCAGTGGTGGGGATCGGCGAAGTCCTGCTCGAAGAACCAGCGTTGGGCGGGTGTGAGGGCGACGCGTCCGGTGGCCCTCGCGCGCGGCGCCGTCGTCGGTGTCCGCTTGGCCGCTGCCGCCTGTCCGGCGATGGTGGGCGTGGTGTGGAAGTCCTCCGGCGTCAGGTGGATGCCGAGTTCGGCGGCCTTGGCCACGGCGCGGACGCCGAGGAGCGAATCGCCGCCCGCCAGGAAGAAGTTGTCGTGGCGGCCGATGCGCCGCGCCGGGAGCACCGCGGCCCAGGCTTCGGCGAGCGCCTTCTCGACGGGTGTCGCGGGGGGCTCGTACGGGGTGTCGGGGCCCGTCGGGTCCGGGAGCGCGGAGCGGTCGATCTTGCCGTTGGGGCCCAGGGGGAGGCTGTCGAGGGTGCGGAACGCCGAGGGCACCATGAAGGCGGGCAGCCGGTCGGCGAGATGGGTGCGCAGTGCCTCCGCCGTGATGTCCTCGTGTGCCGGGACGACGTGGGCGATCAGCCGTCTGCCGTCCTTGGCGACGACGACCGCCGCGCGCACGCCCGGGTGGCCGGCGAGGACGGTCTCGATCTCGCCGAGTTCGATGCGATGGCCGTTGATCTTGACTTGGAAGTCGTTCCTGCCGAGGAACTCGATGCTGCCGTCGGGGAGGTACGCGCCGAGGTCCCCGGTCCGGTAGAGGCGCTCGCCGGTGTGCGGGTGGGTGAGGAAGCGCTCCCGGGTCTGCGCGGGGTCGCCCCGGTAGCCGTCGGCGAGGCCGGCGCCGCCGATGTACAGCTCGCCGGGCACGTGGTCCGGCTTGGGGGCGAGTTCCTCGTCCAGCACATGGAAGGTCTGGTTCCGTAAGGGGGTGCCGTAGGGGATGCTGCGCCGGGCCGCGTCGGCGGGGGTGATCGGGTGCCGGATCGACCAGATGGCCGCCTCGGTGGCGCCGCCCAGGCCGATCAGCTCCGGCTCGCGCGCGGCGAGGGCGCGGACGCGTCCGGGCAGGGACACGGGGATGCGGTCGCCGCTGAGCAGGACGGTCCGGATCGCCGGGGGGAGGGCGGTGCCCTGCCGCTCGCAGTGTTCGACGAGCAGGTCGAGCAGGGCGGGGACGGTGTTCCACAGCGTGACCCGGTGCGCTTCGGCGAGTGCGGCCCAGCGGCCGGGGTCCCGGGTCTCCTCGGGCGCGGGCAGGACGAGGGCGCCGCCCGCTCCGAGCACGCCGAACACGTCGTACACCGAGAGGTCGAAGCTCAGCGACGACAGCCCGAGGACGCGGTCCTCCGGGCCGACCGCGCAGCGGGCGGTGATGTCGTGGAGGGTGTTGACCGCGCTGCGGTGACTGATCATCACGCCCTTGGGGCGGCCGGTGGAGCCCGAGGTGAAGATGACGTACGCGAGGTCGGCCGGGGTGGTGGCGGGGGCGGCCGTGGGGCCGTCCGGCGCGGCCGGGTCCGGCTCGGCCCCGACGACCACGGCGGTGACCCCGGGCGGTGGTGTCACGCCGGGCTGGGTGACGGCGATCCGGGCCCCGCCCGCGGTGAGGACCTGTGCGATGCGCGCCTCCGGCAGGCCCGCGTCCACCGGCAGGTAGGGGGCGCCCGCGCGGACCACGCCGAGCACGGCGACGGCCTGTTCCCAGCCCTTGCGCGTCAGGACGGCGACCGGGGTGTTCGGCGCGGCGCCCAGGGCACGCAGCCTCCGGGCCAACTGTCCGGCGTGCGCGTCGAGTTCGCGGTAGGTCAGTGTCCGGTGGGCGGTGATCACGGCGGGGGCGTCGGGGCGCTCGGCGGCCCGCCGGTCGATCGCGGCGTGGATGAGCTCGTCCGGGAGCTCGCCCGCGGTGTCGTTGACCGCCGCCCGGACGTCGAGCTGGCGGCGCGGCGGGGTGACGGGGGCGGGGGTGCCGTCCCGCGCGATGCTCTCGACGAGTCCGGTGTAGGCGGTGAACATGTCGTCGAGCACGCCGTCGGGGAACGCCTCGTCCACGGCGTCCCAGCCGACGACGAGGCCACCGCCCCGGACCAGGACCTGGTTGTCGAGATGCACCTGGGGAGTCTGGGAGGCCGTGTGTCCGGTCTCGAACACCACGCCTTCCAGGGCGTCGAGGTCGTCGTGCTCCTGGAGCAGGCTGGTGAACACGACGGGCATCCGCGCCCGCGCGCCGTCCCCGCGGCGGGCCAGTTCGCGCTGCACCTCGACGCCGCTGAACGAGGCGTGTGCCAGGTCCTCCCGCAGCCGTGCGCCGAGCCGGGCGGCCGCTGTCGCCAGGTCGGGGGCCCCGGTCAGGTCGCACTCCAGGAGGAGCGTGCCGGTGAAGTCGCCGAGGAGGCGGGGGACGTCCGGGTGCCACAACGGCCGTTCGGCGAGCGTCAGGTTGACGGTGAAGCGGGGCGCGGCGCTCCAGGTGCGGAGCACCTGCGCGTAGGCGGCGCAGAGCAGCACCGAGGGGGTGACGCCGAGGGCGCGGGCGCGTTCCCTGATCCGCCGCCAGACGGCGGGAGGCAGTTGCTTCTCCCTGCGGACGAACGCCGGGGCGCGGGTGTGGGTGAGGGCCCGTACGGGCAGTCGGGGTGCCGGGGGCAGGGTGCCGGCGCGGTCGAGCCAGTGGGCGCGGGCCCGTTCGTGGGCGGGGGTCCGGCGGTGCCGGGCGACGGCTTCGAGGTGGTCGCGGAAGGTGGGGGCGGGCGCCGGGCCGAGCGAGCGGGGGTCGAGCACGAGCCGGATCCACTCGGACAGCAACAGCCGCAGGCTGCCCGCGTCGACGAGCAGCAGGTCGATGCTCAGGTGCAGGCGGAGCCTGCCGCCGTCGAGGCTGTGGGTGCGGATCTCGTAGAGCGGCCAGGTGTACGGGTCGAGGACCTGGCCGGCCAGCCGCTCCCGGGTCTCCCCCAGGCGACATCGGACGTCGGCGTCGGGAAGCCCCCGCAGGTCCTGGTGGCGGAACCGGTAGTAGGGCACGTCCCGGGCCACTTGCTGACGGCCGTCGGGGAGGAGGACGGCCCGGAGCATGTCGTGCCGGGCGACGAGCCGGTTGAACATCTCCTCGGCGCGCTCGTTCTCCGCCGCGAGCAGGTCGATCTCGCCGTAGAAGTGTGCCGAACGTCCGCCGAGGTCGAATCCCTCGGCACCGAGCCAGTACGCCTGTTGGACATCGGTGAGGGGAAAGGGGTCGTACCGGTGCTCCCCCGTGGCCGTGTGCGCCGGTGCTGTCGTGCCGAGCTGTGCGGTGTGTTCGCGTATCGCCCGGGAGACCGTACGGAGGGTGCAGGAATCGAGGAACACGCCGAGGGGGACATCGGTGCCGAAGGCCGTGTCCGTCGCGGACTTGAACGCGGTGGCGTCCAGGGATTCCAGGAAGAGCGGGTCGTCCGGGCCCGGTTCCCGTTCGTACTCGTCGTTGACGCGGGCGAGGAGCTCACCGAGCAGGGCGAGCACCTCGGCGGTGTCGGAAAACTCGGAAACCTCGGGAACTTCGGAAACCTCGGAAACAGGTGGATCCGGTGAAATGGGTGGATCAGAGCCTAATGACATGTCGCCCCCCAATCCGGCCGTCCGGCCGCGCTGTCTCAGCGCACTGTCGCGAACGCTCCTGTGTCTCCGCGGCGGGCCGCCGGCGCCGGTCGGACGCCCGCCCCCGCCAAATGCCCGGTGATATACGGGCCGAGGCCGTGTGACGCCCCGGTGGGAATTCCGACGGCGCCTCTCGGTTCCAGCACGGACCCACCCCCTGCCGCGAATTCAGCCACAGTGTAGCTCCGCGGCCCGGCGGCTCGACGCCAGGTGGATCGTGACGGCGACCAGGCACAGCCCCGCCCCGGTCAGGGGCACCGTGCCGAGGCCGGCGTGGTCGATCACCGCTCCCCCGGCGACCCCGGACAGCCCGATCCCCAGGTAGAGCGCCGAGGCGTTGAGCGCCAGCAACAGGCCGCTCGCACTGGGCGACAGCTCGATCAGCCGACGCT
Source organism: Streptomyces sp. NPDC002537 (assembly GCF_053594975.1). NCBI lineage: Bacteria > Bacillati > Actinomycetota > Actinomycetes > Kitasatosporales > Streptomycetaceae > Streptomyces > Streptomyces sp. NPDC002537. The sequence goes on along the minus strand of NZ_JBSFWT010000032.1, from coordinate 14,189 downwards.
GGACGGGCGGGTTGAACGCCCAGGTGGACAGGCCCCACAGGAACAGCACGACGGCCGCGGCCGCCACATGACCGGCCGCGGGCAGCACCGCCAGGGCCAGCACGCTCCCGGACACGGCCGTCAGCAACGGCACCCGGTAGCCGTACCGGTCGGCGGCGACCCCGCCGACGACATTGCCGATCGCGCCGCCGACGCCGTACCCGAACAGCAGCAGGCTCAGTGCCCCGCCCTTGACCCCGGCGGTCGACTTCAGCACGGGCGCCACGTAGGTGTAGACGGTGAACACCCCGAGGCTGGCCGCCAGCGTGATGCCCAGGACGGCGACCACGCGCGGGTCCCCCAGGACCGCGAACCGCTGTCGCAGGCTCACCTCCGGCGGCGCGGCGACCGGTGGCAGGGTCACGGCCGTGGCCACCGTCGCGAGCCCGCAGCACGCGGCGACCAGCCAGAACACCCCGCGGTAGCCCAGCGGCCCGACCAGCAGGGAGCCCGCGGGCACGCCGACGATCGTGGCGATCGTCATCCCTCCGAACACCCACGCCACCGCCCGCGCCCTGCGTTCCGGACCGCTGAGTTCGGCGGCCACCGCCGTGGCCGCCGGTGTGAACACGGCGGCGCCCACGGCGGTGACGATCCTGGCAGCCAGCAGGGTGGAGAAGGTGGGCGCCAGCGCCGCGAAGGCGTTGCCGAGCGTGGCCACCAGCAGCGCGGCGATGATCAGCGGGCGCCGCCCCCAGCTGTTGGTGGCCACGGCCAGCAGCGGGGAGCCGACGGCGTACGCCACGGCGAACGACGTGGTCAGCAGCCCGCCCGTGGACACGGAGACGGAGAGTTCGTCGCTCAGCTGCGGGAGTACGCCGGTGACGATGTAGCCGCTGGTGCCGACCGCGAACGCGCCCGCGGCGAGCGTCGGGATCCTGCCGAATCGGTCCATGGGCGGGATCATTCCACGGCGGGCGCGAGGGCCACGACGGGGTCCGCGGCCAACCCCGCGACGGGTGAGCGGAGTTGGGGAGCCCTCTCGGCACCTGTTCCGGCCGGGGGACGCGCGGGGGAAGAGCGGGAGAAGATCCGCCCCGGCCGCCCCGGCCGCCCGCGCGGCCCCCCGGTTCCGGCGCGGTCCGGGCCTGGGGGAAGAATGCCGGAATGCTGAGCCTGCACCACGACGCGCGCACGCCCGTCCACGCCCTGCCCGCGGGGGTGAAGCTGCTGATCCTGTTCGCGGCGGGCACGTCGCTGTTCTTCGTGCACTCCGTCGCCGTCCTCGGCGCGGCCGTCGCGGGGGTCGGGCTGTGTTACGCGCTGGCCCGCGTCCCCTGGCGGACGGCGGTCCGGCAGCTGCTCACGGTGCTGCCGTTCGCGGTGTCGCTCCTGGCCGTCCAATGGCTGCTCTCCGGCTGGGAGACCGCCGTTGGGGTGGGGCTGCGCATCGTGGTGCTGGTGATGCTGGCGAATCTGGTGACGCTGACCACCAGGACGTCCGCGATGATCGCGGCGATCGAGACGGCGCTGCGGCCGCTGGCCCCGCTCGGGGTCCGGCCGGAGCGGGTCGGCCTGGTGGTGGCCATGACGATCCGGTTCATCCCGGTGATCAAGGAGCAGGCCGATCAGGTGCGGGCCGCGCAGCGGGCGCGCGGGGTGGAGCGCAGCACGCTGTTCCTGGCTCCGCTGCTGGTCAAGACGTTGCGGCTGGCGGACGGGCTGGGCGAGGCGCTCGACGCCAGAGGCGTCGACGGCCCCGGGCCGTCCGGGAAGCGCCGCGAACTATGATGATCCGCTGGAGCGAGAGGCGCTCCGGACCGGGGGACCTGGCTTGCGTACGAAGGACATGGCACAGATCGCGCTGTTCGCCGCGATCATGGTGGTGCTCGGTTTCTTTCCGCTGATCGAGCTGCCGCTCGTGCCCGCTCCGTTCACGTCCCAGACGCTCGGGGTGATCCTCGCGGGCGCGGTCATCGGCGCGCGCCGGGGCGGTCTGGCGATCCTGCTGTTCGTCGTGCTGGTCGTGATCGGCCTTCCCGTGCTGCCCGGTGGCCGCGGTGGCCTGGGCGTGATCCTCGGGCCGACCGGCGGCTTCGTCCTCGCCTACCCGGTCGGCGCGTTCGTCACGGGCCTGCTGACCGAACGGCTGTGGAAGCACTACAACCACCTGACGGCCCTGCTGTGCAACTTCGTCGGCGGCGCGCTCGTGCTCTATGCCATCGGCATCCCGTGGATGGCCGTCGCCGCGCACCTGCCGCTCGCCAAGGCGGTCACGGGCTCGGTCGTGTTCCTCCCCGGCGACCTGGTCAAGGCCGTGATCGGTTCGCTGGCCGCGGTGACCGTGCGCAGGGCCTATCCGATGATCGCGGACCGGCCGAGGGTCCGGGACGGCCGCGCGTGATCGAGGTCGAGGGCGTCAGCCACCGGTACGGCGAGCGCCAGGTGCTGCGGGACGTCGATCTGACGCTCACCGAGGACCGCGTCGCCGTCGTCGGGTCGAACGGCTCGGGCAAGAGCACGTTCGTCCGGCTGCTGAACGGCCTGCTGGTGCCCACCGAGGGCCGGGTCGGCGTGGACGGACTGGACACGGGGCGGAAGGGCAGGGAGGTCCGGCGCCGCGTCGGCTTCGTCTTCCAGGACCCGGACATCCAGATCGTGATGCCGACGGTCGCCGAGGATCTCGCGTTCGGGCTGCGGCGCCGGGGGCTGAGCAGGGAGGAGATCGCCGGGCGGGTCTCCGAGGCGCTGGCGGAGTACGGGCTGAGCGAGTTCCGGGACCACCCGGCGCATCTGCTGAGCGGTGGCCAGAAGCAGCTGCTGGCGATCGCCGCGGTGCTGGTGACCCGGCCCCGCTATGTGGTGTTCGACGAGCCGACGACCCTGCTGGACCTGCGGAACAAGCGCCGGGTCGGCAGGCTCATCCGCGAGCTCGACCAGAAGGTCGTGGTCGTCTCGCACGACCTCGAACTGCTCGCGGAATTCGACCGGGTGATCGTGTTCGACCGGGGCCGGGTGGTCGCGGACGGCCCGGCCGACGAGAGCATCGCCGCGTACGTCGCGATGCACCCGCCGCTGTAGTCGCCCTCGGGGAGCCGCCCGGAGCCCTGTGCTCCGGACGGCATCCGGACGGCTCCGGACGATCGGTGGCCGATCGGTGGCCGATCAGCAGCCGTTCAGTGGCCGGACCGGTTCCGCGCGAGCGTGAACGGATCGGCGGAGCCCGCGCCCAGCTTCCTGGCCTGCTCGATCTCGGCCGCCGAGGGCTTGGCCCTGCCGAAGAGGTCGTGGCCGACCATGGTGGACCTCCACTCGTCGGCGTTGGTGGTACCGGAGGTCAGCAGCCACTGGGTGCTGATCCGCGCCTTGTCACCACCGAAGTACTGGCCGCTCCAGGTCGTGGCCGAATGGGCGTTGCGGTACTCGTTGTGCCAGCCGACCGTCCAGCCGAGGGCGGTGCCGCCACTGTCGGAGGCGGCGTCGTCGTAACGGCCGGTCAGGACATAGCGGTTCTGCGCGTTGCCGACGGCGGACTCGTAGGTGCCGGTGAGGCCGCCGTCCGCGTTCGCGGTGACGATCATGGTCGAACCCAGCTCGTTGTACCAGGTGCCGGTGATTCCCGTGGTGCTCCTCTGCGGGGCGGTCGCGTCCCCGGAGTCCGCGGAGGCACTCGCGGACACGGTGACGGCGGACAGCAACAGGGCGGACGCTGCGAAGAGAGTTCTTCTCGTACGGGTCACGAACACACACTCCTTGTCGACACTCGTCGAGCCCGGAAGCGGGTCCGCAGCAGCCTACCGACGTTCCGAGTGCTTGTCCGCCCCTCAACAGTTCCCCGCTCCGCGGGCTCGAACGGCGGTCAGCCGCCGAGCTTCTTCGGGGACGGGAGGGGGACCGGGTCGCCGGTTCTGGCGAAGGTGTCCGTCTTCCCCGCGCCCCAGGAGACCACCAGCGTCTTGCCTTCCGACTTCTCGACGGTCCCCGCGGAGCGCTCCGTGTCGCCGTCCGCGCACTTCAGCGCGAGCGTCACCGGTTTCGCGCGCTCGCCGACGGTGCCGGTGCAGACGCGCTGCCCGTTCTTGGCGTAGACGACGGCCTTGCCCTGGAATATGGACAGGCCGATCGTGCCGTCGTCGGAACGCGCCCCGTAGACGCCGTCGAGGTGTCCGCCGCCGTTCGCGGCCGGGACTTCCCCCGGGCCCGGGGCCTGTGGTGAGGAGGCACTCGCGGACGGCTTGTCGGCCTTGTCGCCACCGCCGCTCCCGCAGCCGGTCATCAGCACCGTGGCGGCCAGCGCCACCCCCGTGCACTGCGCTGCTCTCCGCACCCGACTCCCCCTTCGCGAACCGGCCCCCCGTGGGCCTGATCGCCACGCTACGTCACTGACCCGCCAGCCGGTAACCCCGTTTCGGGACCGTCCTGACCAAGCCCGCGTGCGCGCCCAGTGCCTTGCGGAGGCGGGCGACGGACACGTCCACCGCGTGTTCGTCGGCGCGGCCGCCCGGCCAGGCCCGCCGGAGGAGTTCGCCGCGGCTGAGGACGCTGCCGGGCCGTTCGGCGAGCGCGCGCAGCACGGCGGCGGACAGCGGCGGCAGCCAGATCGGGGCGCCGGCGCCGAGCAGGGCGTCGCCCTGGAGCACCAGTCCGCCCGGTACTCCGGCCAGTTGGCGTCTGCCGCGCTGTTGCAGGAGGTCGGTGAGGGTGCGCACGAGCGCGCCGAGCCGGCCCCGTTCCGGGTGGTGGACGGGCGTACCGGCCGCGCGGAGAGGCTGGGCGCAGAGCTCGCCGACGCAGACGGCGGCGACGTCCGCGCGCAGGGCGGCGAGCAGTTCCTCCCGGCGGCCCGCGGCGGCCGCGGCCTCCAGCAGGGCGACGGCCGCCGGTGCGCTGGTGAAGGTCAGGGCGTGGACGTCGCCGCGCACGGTCGCGTCGACGAGCCTGCGGACGGCTTCGGGGTCCTCCGGCGGTCCCCAGCGGTAGACGGGGACCTCGATGACGTCGGCGCCGCGTTCCCGCAGCGCGGCGGTGAAGCCGTCGAGGGGCGCGCCGTGTTCCTGGACGGCCACGCGGCGCCCGTGGAGGTCGCGGGCCAGCAGCCAGGCGAGGAGGTCGCGGTTGGCCTCGGTCGACGGGGAGAACGCCTCGTCGAGGCCGCTGGCCCGTACCGCCCCGATGGCCTTCGGCCCGCGGCTGACGACGGCGGCGGCCCGGCAGGCGCGGACGAGCGCCGCGCCCTGGCCCCAGCCCTCGGCGGCGCTCATCCAGCCGCGCCAGCCGACGCCCGTGGTGGCGACGACGTAGTCGAGGGGTGCGGCCAGGCAGCGTTCGGTGGCGCGGCGCAGCGCGGTGTCGTCGCCGAGCGGGACGATGCTGAGGGTGGGTGCCTCGATGGTGCGGGCGCCGCGGCGGAGCAGCAGCGCGACGAGTTCCTCGCGGCGGCGCGCGGCCGTCACTCCGATGGTGAAGCCCGTCAGCGGTCCCGGCGCCGGGATGGTGCTCGTACCCATGGGCGCAGGGTGCCCGGACGGTGTTTCCGGGGGGTTGCGGGGTTGTCATGCCGATGCGGCGTGGTCGGTCACGTGTGTTAAATGCGTGCGCCCTGGACATCACCGCGCCACCGGGCGGCGGTGAGGAGTTCGTCCCGCGGCCGCAACACGGTGGATGCGGCGGTGTAACAGGCCGGGGTCACGCTGCGTGCTATGACGACGACCGACACCCACTGCCCGTACTGCGCGTTGCAGTGCGGTATGCGTCTGCGTACGACGGCTCCCCTTGGTGTGCCCGGCGCGCCACCGGTGGAGGTCGTGGAGCGCCCCGCCTTCCCCGTCAACCGCGGGGCGCTGTGCGGCAAGGGACAGAACGCCGCGGCCGTGCTGGCGGGCGGAGTGCGGCTGACGGTGCCGCTGTCGCGCGATCCGGCCACGGGCGTGCTGCGGGAGGTGTCGTGGGAGCGGGCCCTGGACCGGGTGGCTGCCGGTCTCTCCGGTGCGGCGGAGCGGTACGGCCGGGAGGCCGTGGGGGTGTTCGGCGGGGGCGGGCTGACCAATGAGAAGGCGTATCTGCTGGGGAAGTTCGCGCGGGTGGTGCTGCGCACCCCGCACATCGACTACAACGGGCGCTTCTGCATGTCCTCGGCGGCGGCCGCGAACCGTGCGGCGTTCGGCGTCGACCGCGGGCTGCCGTTTCCGCTGGCGGATGTGGAGAACGCGGGATGCGTGATCCTGGCGGGAGGCAATCCGGCGGAGACGATGCCGCCGGCGCTGCGGTACTTCACCCGGATGCGGGAGAACGGCGGGCGGCTGATCGTGATCGATCCGCGGCGTACGCGGACGGCGCGGATCGCCGATCTCCATCTGTCGCCGCGGCCGGGTACGGATCTGGCGCTGGCGTCGGGGCTGCTGCACGTGGTCGTCGCGGAGGGGCTGGTGGACCGGGAGTTCGTCGCGGCCCGTACGGCGGGTTTCGAGGAGGCGCGGGCGGCGGCCCTGGCGCATCCGCCGGAGCGGGTCGCGGAGATCACGGGGGTGCCGGCCGACCAACTCCGCGAGGCGGCGCGCCTGTTCGCGGGGGCGGCCTCGGGGATGGTGCTGACGGCCCGTGGCACGGAGCAGCACAGCAAGGGCACGGACACCGTACGGGCGTGGATCAATCTGTGCCTGGCCACCGGCAAGGCGGGCCGTCCCGGCAGCGGCTTCGGCTGTCTGACGGGTCAGGGCAACGGTCAGGGCGGGCGTGAGCACGGCCAGAAGTCCGATCAGCTGCCGGGCTACCGTTCGCTGACGGACCCCGCCGCCCGCGCGCACGTCGCCGGTGTGTGGGGTCTGGACGCGGAGGATCTCCCGGGGCCGGGGCTGTCCGCGTACGAGCTGCTCGACCGGGCGGGGACCGCGGACGGGGTCCGGGCCCTGATGGTGATGGGTTCCAACCCGGTGGTGTCCGCCCCGCACGCCTCTCATGTCACCGACAGGCTGCGGGCGTTGGACTTCCTCGTCGTCAGCGATGTCGTGCTGTCGGAGACCGCGGAGCTGGCGGACGTGGTGCTCCCGGCGGCGCAGTGGGCGGAGGAGACGGGCACGGTCACCAATCTGGAGGGGCGGGTGATCCTGCGCCAGGCCGCGGTCGCGCCCCCGGAGGGCGTGCGGAGCGATCTGTACGTGCTGAAGGAGCTGGCCGGACGGCTGGGCGCCGGGCGGGGGTTCTCCGCGGACCCGGAGGAGGTCTTCGAGGAGCTGCGGCGCGCTTCGGCGGGCGGCGTCGCGGACTACGCGGGGATCAGCTACGCCCGCATCCGGAGCGAGGACGGGGTGTTCTGGCCGTGTCCGGGGACCGCGCACCCGGGCACGCCACGGCTGTTCCTCGACCGGTTCGCGACGCCGGACGGCCGGGCGCGGTTCGCCGCGGTCTCCCACCGCCCGCCCGCCGAGGAGACCGATGCCGGCTTCCCGCTGCGTCTGACGACCGGCCGGGTGGCTTCGCACTACCAGAGCGGTGCGCAGACCCGGCGCGTCCCGGCGTCCAACGCGGCCGCGCCCGGCCCCTTCGTGGAGATCCATCCACGGCTCGCCGGCCGGCTCGCGGCGGCGGAGGGCGAGTTGCTGACGGTGACCAGCAGGCGCGGCCGGGTCACGGCGCCCGCCAGGATCACGGACACCATCCGTCCCGACACGGTCTTCGTGCCCTTCCACTGGCCGGGGCCGGGCCGGGCCAACAACCTGACCAATCCCGCCCTGGACCCGGAGTCGCGGATGCCCGAGTTCAAGGTGTGCGCGGTGCGGGTGGAGAAGGCCGTCGAGGGCGGCGGTGCCGCGCGGCCGGCCGCCGCGGGCGGTGTCCGGCGGCGGCCGCCCCCCGGCGGCCGGCGGCTGGTCCTCGTGGGGCACGGCATGGTCGGCCAGCGGTTCCTGGAGGCGCTGTACGAGCAGGCGGGGGCGGACCGGCGCTGGCAGGTGACCGTGCTCGCGGAGGAGCCCCGTCCCGCGTACGACCGGGTCCGGCTCACGTCGGTGTTCTCCGGCACCCCCGCCGGCGAACTGTCGGTGTGCCCGCCCGGCTTCCTCGACGAGCACGGCATCGAGCTGCGCCTCGGTGACGCGGTCACCGGCGTGGACCGGCGGGGGCGGACCGTACGCACCGCGTCCGGCCGTCATGTGCCCTACGACACGCTGGTCCTGGCCACCGGCTCGTACCCCTTCGTGCCGCCCGTTCCCGGACACGACGCCGAGGGCTGCCACGTCTACCGCACGCTGGAGGACGTGGCCGCCATCCGTGCCCGCGCGGCCGACGCCCGGAGGGGGGTCGTCGTCGGGGGCGGGCTGCTCGGGCTGGAGGCGGCCGGGGCGCTGCGGACGATGGGGCTGGACACGCACGTGGTGGAGTTCGCGCCCCGGCTGATGGCCGTCCAGGTCGACGCGGCGGGCGGCGCGCTGCTGCGCCGCAAGATCGAGGCGCTGGGGGTGACCGTGCACACGGGGGTGGCCGCCGAGCGGATCGGGGCCGGACCGGACGGCCGGGTCCGGGAGATGACGCTGTCGGACGGCACCCGGCTGGAGGCGGACCTGGTCGTCTTCTCCGCGGGCGTCCGGCCCCGGGACGCGCTGGCCCGGGAGTGCGGGCTGCCCGTCGGCGGGCGCGGCGGCATCGTCGTCGACACCGGCTGCCGTACGGCCGACCCCGGCATCCTGGCGATCGGCGAGTGCGCGCAGGCGGCCGACGGGCGGGTCTACGGTCTGGTCGCCCCCGGGTACGCGATGGCGGAGGCCGCCGCCCGGCGGCTCGGCGGCCGGGACGGCGGGTTCACGGGCGCCGACACCTCGACGAAGCTCAAGCTGCTGGGTGTCGACGTGGCGAGCTTCGGTGACGCGCACGGCACCACCGAGGGCGCGCTGGAGGTGCTGTACGCGGACAGCCGGGCGGGCGTCTACAAGAAGCTGGTCGTCGACGCGGACGGGGCGCTGCTGGGCGGCGTCCTCGTCGGGGACACCGACTCCTACGCCACGCTGCGGCCGCTCGCCGGGAGCGGTGAGCCGCTGCCCGTGCCGCCGGAGCAGTTGCTGCTGCCCGGTGGGGCCGGGGTGGCGCCCGGCGCGGTGGGGCTCCCCGACGACGCTGTGGTCTGTTCCTGCCACAACGTCGCCAAGAGCGCCATCAGGTCGGCCGTGGTGGAGGGCGGCTGTGCCTCCGTGGCCGCGGTCAAGCGGCGCACCAAGGCCGGTACGGGCTGCGGCAGTTGCGAGAAGCTGGTCGGCGGGATCGTGACCGAGGCGCTCGCCGCGTCGGGCGTCGCCCCCGCGCGCGGCCTGTGCGAGCACTTCGCCCTCTCGCGCGCCGAGCTGTACGAGATCGTCCGCGTCAAGGGCATCACCACGTTCGGCAGGCTCGTCGCCGAGCACGGCAGCGGGCGGGGGTGCGCGGTCTGCAAGCCCGTCGTCGCCTCCGTCCTCGCGGGCCTCGGCGACTCCTCGTACATCCTGGACGGCGAGCAGGCCGCCCTCCAGGACACCAACGACCACTTCCTCGCCAACATCCAGCGCAACGGCTCCTATTCGGTGGTGCCGCGCGTCCCCGGCGGGGAGATCACCCCCGAGGGCCTGATCACCATCGGTGCCATCGCCCGGGACTTCGGCCTCTACACGAAGATCACCGGAGGGCAGCGGATCGACATGTTCGGCGCGGCCGTCGACCAGCTGCCCGCGATCTGGCGCCGTCTGGTGGACGCCGGGTTCGAGTCCGGGCACGCCTACGGCAAGGCGCTGCGCACCGTGAAGTCCTGTGTGGGGCAGACCTGGTGCCGGTACGGGGTGCAGGACTCCGTCGCCCTCGCCGTCGAACTGGAGCTGCGTTACCGGGGCCTGCGGGCGCCGCACAAGCTGAAGTCGGCCGTGTCCGGGTGCGCCCGCGAGTGCGCCGAGGCGCGTGGCAAGGACTTCGGGGTGATCGCGACCGCCGCGGGCTGGAACCTCTACGTCGGCGGCAACGGCGGCACCTCGCCCCGCCACGCCGACCTGCTGGCCGAGGACGTCGACCGCGCCACCCTCATCCGCACGATCGACCGCTTCCTGATGTTCTACATCCGTACCGCCGACCGTCTCGAACGCACCGCGCCCTGGCTCGAGCGGCTGGAGGGCGGGCTCGACCACCTGCGGGCCGTCGTCGTCGACGACGCCCTCGGCATCGGTGCCGACCTCGATGACCTGATGGCCCGTCATATCGAGGGCTACGAGGACGAGTGGGCCGCCACCCTGGCCGACCCCGAGCGCCTGCGCCGCTTCGCGTCCTTCGTCAACGCCCCCGACACCCCCGATCCCACCGTGCGCTTCGTCCCCGAGCGCGCCCAGATCCGCCCCGCCCGCCCGGACGAGGACGGCCACGTCCTCCCGCCGCCCGCGGGCACCGCACCCACAGGGAAGGCGACCGCACGATGAACGACGCCGTGCTCCCCGGCACCGAGGCGGCCCCCGCCGCCACCCCGTCACCGATCGTCGAGGTCGGCGACGGCGCCACCTGGACGACCGTCTGCCGCTACGACGACCTCACCCCCGGCCGGGGGCGCGCCGCCCTCGTCGGCGACGAGCAAGTGGCCCTCTTCCGCGACGAGTCCGGCGCCCTGTTCGCCCTCGCCAACCGCGACCCGTTCAGCGGGGCGCACGTCATCTCCCGCGGCATCACCGGCAGCCGGAACGGGGTGCCGGTGGTGACCTCGCCCATGTACAAGCAGACCTTCGACCTGCGCACCGGCGTCTGCCTCGACGAGGAGGCCGCCGGGGACGGCGCACCGCCCGCGCTGCGCACCTGGCGGGTCCGTACGGTCGAGGCCCCGGCGGCTCCCGGCGGCACCGCCGGGGTGCGCCCGCGCGCCCTGACCCTGTCCGAATGGCGGCCCGAGGACACCGGGTTCTGGGAGCGCACCGGCGCCCGGGCCGCGCGCCGCAATCTGGTGCTGTCCGTCGTCACCGAGCACATCGGGTTCTCGGTGTGGAGCATGTTCTCGGTCCTCGTGCTCTTCCTCGGGCCGGAGTACGGCATCGACCCGGCCGGGAAGTTCACGCTCACGGCCCTGCCCACGGCCCTCGGGGCGCTGCTGCGGCTCCCGTACACCTCGGCCGTGGTCCGCTTCGGCGGCCGGAACTGGACGGTGATCAGCGCGCTGCTCCTGCTGGTGCCGACCGTGCTGATCGCCGTGGTCCTCGAACCGGGCGTCTCCTACGGCACGTTGCTGCTCGTCGCGTGCGCGACCGGGGTCGGCGGCGGGAACTTCGCCTCGTCCATGGCCAACATCAACGCCTTCTACCCCCGGCGGCTCAAGGGGCGGGCGCTCGGTGTCAACGCGGGCGGCGGCAACCTCGGCGTGCCCGCGGTCCAGCTCGTCGGCCTGCTGGTGCTGGCGACCGCCGGCGCGGGCCACCCCCGGCTGCTGCCGCTGCTGTACGTCCCGCTGATCCTGGTCACCGCCCTGGCCGCGGCGCTGCGCATGGACAACCTCCCGGCGGGGCACGGCGACCGCCCGGCCCTGCGCGAGATCGCGGGCGACGGCCACACCTGGGCGCTGTCGCTGCTCTACGTGGGCACGTTCGGGTCGTTCATCGGCTTCGGCTTCGCCTTCGGGCAGGTGCTGCAGATCCAGTTCCACGAGCAGTTCGACACCCCGGTGAAGGTGGCCTGTCTGACGTTCATCGGCCCTCTGCTGGGTTCGCTGTCCCGTCCGCTGGGCGGCGCGTGGGCCGACCGTTTCGGCGGCGCCCGGGTCACCCTCGCGGTCTTCGTGGCCATGGGCGCGGCGACGGCCGTCATCCTGGCGTCGTCACGCCGGCACTCCCTCGACGGCTTCCTCGCCGGTTTCGTCGCCCTGTTCATCCTCAGCGGCATCGGCAACGGCTCCACGTACCGCATGATCCCGGCGGTCCACCACGCGAAGGCACGGACCGCCGCGGACACCGACGCCGCGCACCGCCGCGCCACGGCCCTGATCGGCCTGGCGGGCGCCATCGGCGCCCTCGGCGGCGTCCTGGTCAACGTCGCCTTCCGGCAGTCCTTCCTGACGACGGGGCGGGGGGACTCCGCGTACCTCGCCTTCCTGGGGTTCTACGGGGTGTGCGCGGCGGTGGTCCTGACCGTGTACGGCCGGGCCCGGACGGCGGACCGGGTATAACGATCACCCCCATTTGCCGATTAAGCCGAGTTGACACCTTTTGAGCATCCCCATGGTCGTCAACTCGGCTGGCCGACAGCCCTCTTGGACCGGGCATCCGGGGGGGTGGGGGTACGCGGAAAGATCCGCTCCTGATAGTGGTGACCGTGTGATCACTAACGGCTTATGCCCAACCGGCCCGCTCACCACGACGGGTGCCCTTTCGCAGATCCTCTTCGACCACGATGCCGCGCGGGTGCACGAGCCCTGGCGCCGGCTGATCGGAGGGCGTGCCTTCCGGCACCACCCGGGGCTGTCGCCCGCGCAGCGGGTGAACCTGGCGTACGAGCGGCTCGCCCTGCTCAACGCCACGGTGGACGACCCGTTGGCGCTGGCCGCCGATCCGCACCGGCTGGCCGCCATGCACGAATGGACGGCGGTGGTCGACGGCTCGCTGTCGACGGTGGCGGGTATTCATTACAACCTTTTCCTGGGCAGCCTTCTGGACCACGGTGCCACGGTGGACACCGGCGACTTCGTCGCGCTACGGCGCACCGGGACCTTTCTCTGTACCGAGCTGGAACACGGCAACGACGCGGCAGCCCTGCGCACCACGGCCACGTTCGACCGGGCGGGCGGCGGGTTCGTCCTCCACACCCCCGCCGCCGGGGCACAGAAATTCATGCCCAACACCAGTGCCGCCGGCGGCCCGAAGAGCGCGGTCGTGGCGGCCAGGCTCGTGGTCGACGGGGAGGACCACGGCGTGTTCCTCTTCCTCACCCCGCTCACCGACGCGAGCAGTCCGCTGCCGGGCATCCGCATCCGTACACTGCCGGAGCGCACGGGCAGCCCCGTCGACCATTGCCTGACGTCCTTCGACCGGGTGCGCCTGCCGTGGTCGGCCCTGCTGGCGGGCGAGCACGGCGGCCTGACGCCCCAAGGGCTACTCACCGGGCGGCCGGGGAGCAGACGCAAGCGCTTCCTGGACGCCATCGGCCGGGTCTCGATCGGGAAGCTGTGCATGTCCGCGGGCGGGGCGGGCAGCGCCAGGGCCGCGCTGGCCGTCGCCGTCCGCTACGGCCACCACCGCTACATATCCGGCCCGCGCGGCGACGAGCGGGTGCCGCTGGTCGCGCACCGCAGCCACCACGCGCGGCTGCTGAACCATCTGGCCACGGCGTACGCGATGACCTTCCTCCACCGCGAGACCGTACGGCGGTGGGCCACGCACGAGGAACCGGACCGGGCGCGCACCGAGCGCCTCGTCGCGATCACCAAGGCGTGGGTCACCTGGCAGGCCAGGGACATCACCGTCGAGTGCCGTGAACGCTGCGGCGCCCAGGGGCTGTTCCCCGTGAACGGCATCGCCGACTTCCCCCTGAACATCGAGGGGGCGATCACCGCCGAGGGCGACAACCTCGCCGTCTGGGTGAAGGCGGCCGCCGAGCTGGTCTTCGACCCCCGCGCGGAGACGCCCCGGGCCACCGGGGCGCCCTCCCTCGACGACTGCGCCCACCTGCGGGACCTGCTGGCGGCCGTGGAGGCCGCCTGGCACCGGCGCGCCCGTACCCGGCTGCGCCGGGGCCCGCACCCGGACGCGCTCAGCCGGTGGAACGCCGCCGTCAACCCGGCCATGGAGGCGGTCGCCGCCCACGCGGCCGTCCAGGCCGCCGACGCGTTCCTCGCGGCGGTGGCGCGCGTGGAGCACCCGGCGGCCCGCCGTCTGCTGCACGACCTGTGCCGCCTCTTCCTCCTCGGACAGGTCGGGCAGCACACCGGAAGCCTTCTGGTGGACGGCCATATGACGGCGGATCAGGTATGGGAACTGCCGGACGCGGTGGACAATCTGACGGCCTCCCTCGCACCCCATATGACGACCCTGGTGGAGGCGTTCGACCTGCCGGAGACGTTCCTGTCGTCCATCCCTCTGGCCAACCCGTCGTACGCGGACGCGTACGACGACCCGGAAGGCCCCTGGCACCACCCCGCCTCCGGCGGGGTGCCCGCACTGGGCTGAGGTTCCTCCCGCGGAACCCGGCCACGCTCCGCACGTGCCGCCGGACGCCGGACGGGCCGAATCCCGGCC
>NZ_JBSFWT010000031.1:0-77730 GCF_053594975.1 Streptomyces sp. NPDC002537 | reverse complement strand
GGACGGGCTGGATGTGCGGACCATGGCTCTTCGGCCTGCGGCCCGCACAATTCAGCCCGTCCGGCGTTTGAGGACGCGGCCGCAGGCCGCCCCCGCCGCAGGCGGCAGACGGCCCGCAGGCGAAAAGCGACCGCTCGCACCGTCTCGCGGCGCGGCCAGCGCCCAGCGCTACGGCTCGACCACGACCTCCTGCGCCGCCGCAGTCCCCGAACCGACCAGGAGCGGTGCATCCACCGCGACGTTCCGCTTGACGAGCGCCAAGGCGATCGGGCCCAGCTCGTGGTGGCGGGCGGAGGTGGTGATGAAGCCCAGTTGGCGGCCGTCCGGGCCATCGGCGGCGAGCCGGACCGGTGCGCCGTGGCCCGGCAGGCTCACCTCGCTGCCGTCGAGGTGCAGGAAGACGAGGCGGCGCGGTGGCTTCCCCAGGTTGTGGACGCGCGCGACGGTCTCCTGGCCGCGGTAGCAGCCCTTCTGCAGGTGGACCGCCGTGCCGATCCAGCCCAGCTCGTGCGGGATGGTGCGGTGGTCGGTCTCCAGGCCCACCCGGGGGCGGTGCGCCTCGACGCGCAGCGCCTCGTAGGCGAGCACGCCCACGGCCGGGCCGTGCGCGGCGGCGAACTCCGCCAGGCGCGCACGCGGCAGGAACAGGTCACGGCCGTGCGCCGTCTCGCGCACCGTCACACCCTCGGGGACCTCGGTGATCGAGCCCGCGGGCAGGTGCACCACGGCGAACTCGTCCGTGCGGTCCGCGACCTCGACCCGGTAGAAGAACTTCATGCTCTCCAGGTAGGCGATCAGCTCGCCCTGGGTGCCGGGCTCGACGTGCGCCCAGGTGGTCTCGCCGTCGTCCACCAGGTAGAGCGCGTGCTCGATGTGCCCGTTGGCGGAGAGGATCAGCGCCTCCGTGGCCTGCCCGGCCGGGAGCTCGCTCACATGCTGGGTGATGAGCAGGTGCAGCCAGCTCAGCCGGTCGGCGCCGGACACGGTGACGACGCCGCGGTGCGAGAGGTCGACGAGACCGGAGCCGCCGGCGAGTGCGCGCTGTTCGCGGAAGAGGTCTCCGTAGTGCGCGGCGACGCCCTCGTCCGGGCCCTCGGCGGCGACGGCGCCGGGCAGCGACAGCAGCGGGCTGGCTTTCGTTTGACGCAGCATGCGGACAAGCCTACGGCTCGTCCGCCGCCGCCTTCGAGGAGCAGTCGCCGCACCGGCCGAAGATCGCGAAGTGCTTCATGTCGGTGTCGAAGCCGAAGGACTCGCGGAGCTGCGCGGTGAACGGTTCGGCCACCGACAGGTCGGCCTCGATCACCGTGGTGCAGTCGCGGCAGACCAGGTGTATGTGGTGGTGCCGGTCGGCGAGGTGGTAGGTGGGGGCGCCGTGCCCGAGGTGGGCGTGGCTGACCAGGCCCAGCTCCTCCAGCAGCTCCAGCGTCCGGTAGACGGTGGAGATGTTGACCCCGCCCGCCGTGCGCCGGACCTCCGTGAGGATGTCGTCCGGCGTCGCGTGCTCCAGCCGGTCCACCGCTTCCAGGACGAGCTGGCGCTGCGGAGTCAGCCGGTAGCCGCGCTTACGGAGGTTGCTCTGCCAGTCGGTGTCCACCACGCTCCCAGTCTAGGCAGCCTCAGACGCCGCGGACCCCCTTCAGGTATCCGGCGAGGGCCGCGATGGCCGCCGGGTTGCGGGGGCTCTCGACGAGGTCGACGTAGTCGAGGACGAAGATGCGGTCGTTCTTGACGGCGGAGACGTTCGCGAGCGGCGGGTACGACTTCAGGAACTCCTTCTTCCGCTCCGCGGTCACATCCCCGTAGTTGTTGACCACGATGACGTCCGGGTCGCGCTCCACGACCGTCTCCCAGCCGACCTGGGTCCAGGAGTCGTCGAGGTCCTTCATCACATGGTCGCCGCCCGCCTTGGTGATGATGTCGTGCGGCCCCGCGAAGGCGCCCGCGGTGGTGGGCTTGTCCTGGCCGCTGTCGTAGAGGAAGACCTTGGGCTTCGCGCCGTCCGCCGGGACCCGCGCCTGCGCGTCGGCGACCTGCTTCTTGAAGCCGTCGGTCAGCTTCCGCGCGCGGTCCTCGACGTCGAAGACCTTGCCGAGTGTCTCCAGGTCGGCGTAGAGGGCCTCCAGCGGGGGCATCACGCCGCGCGCGGTCTTCCCGGTGCCGTTGCGGCAGGACTCGGTGAGGACGTACGAGCCGATGCCGAGTTTCTTCAGGGAGGCGGGCGTGACGCCGCTGCCCTCGCCGAAGCCGTAGTTCCAGCCCGCGAAGACCAGGTCGGCCCTGGCGTCGAGGGCGATCTCCTTGGTGATCGTCTTCTTCGACAGCCACTTCACCTTCTTGTAGCCGTCCGCCCATGGCACCGTCTCGCGGTCGCCCTTGTAGTCCGGTGCCACATAGCCCGCCATGTGGTCCTCCAGACCGAGCGCGAACATGATCTCCGCGATGCCGACGTCGTTGGTGACGACCCGCTGCGGGGCCTTGTCGTATGTCGTCCTCACCCCGCAGTTCTCCACGGTCACGGGGTAGTGCCCGGAGGCCTTGTCCTTGGGGTCCTCGGCTGGGGACTGCGACACGCTCGCTCCGCAGCCCGCGAGGGACACGGCGGCGAGCAGGGCGACGGCGGTACGGACAGTGCGCATGGGGTGCGGTCCTTACGGGGTCGGGAGGCGGTCGAAGAGCAGGCGCGGCGCACCGGTCTCGGGGTGCGGCACCCGGTGGGCCCGTACGCCGAAGACCTCGGCGAGCAGCCCGGCGGTCAGCACCTCGTCCGGCGGGCCGGAGGCGACGATGCGGCCGCCCGCGATGACGTACAGCGCGTCGCAGTGCGTGGCCGCGAGGTCGAGGTCGTGCAGCGCGGCCAGGACCGTGAGGCCCGCGCCGCGCACGAGGGAGAGGACCTCCAACTGCTGGGCGATGTCCAGGTGGTTGGTGGGCTCGTCCAGGACCAGCACCTCCGGCTGCTGGGCCAGGGCGCGGGCGATGAGGACGCGCTGCTTCTCGCCGCCGGACAGGGACGGGAAGGACCGCTCGGCGAGGTGGCCCGCGCCGACCCGCGCCAGGGCCTGCGCGCACACCTCGGCGTCCCGCGCGGTGGCCCGCCCCGCGGCGCCCTGGTGCGGCAGCCGGCCCATCGCGACGATCTCGGCGACGGTGAAGCCGAACTCGCTCGCCGACTCCTGCGGCAGGGCCGCCAGCCGCCGGGCGCCCTCGCGCGCGGTCAGCGCGTGCAGGTCGTCGCCGTCCAGCCGTACGGTCCCGGCGGCCGGGCGCAGCGCCCGGTAGGCGCAGCGCAACAGGGTGGACTTGCCACTGCCGTTGGGGCCGACCAGCCCCACGAAGCTGCCGCTGTCCGCCCGCAGCGCGATGTCCTCCACCAGTCGGGCGCCCGCGATCTCGACCGACAGGCCCTCGATGTCGACCCGCATGTCAGGACCCTCCGAAGGTGTAGCCGCGGCGGCGCATGAGCAGGACGAAGCAGGGCACGCCGACGATCGCGGTGATGACGCCGACCGGCAGCTCGACGGGGGCCAGCAGCAGCCGGGAGACGATGTCGACCCACACCAGCAGCACGGCGCCCAGCAGGGGTGCCACGGCCAGCACCCGGCGGTGGTCGGCGCCGACGAGCATCCGCGTGATGTGCGGGACCATCAGGCCGACGAAGCCGATCGCGCCGCTGACGGCGACGACGGCGCCGGTGACGGCGGCCGCGACGACGAACAGCCGCCGGCGCAGCCGGCCGGGGTCCACGCCGAGCGCGGCGGCCGTCTCGTCGCCCATGGCCAGGGCGTTGAGGCCGCGGGCCGTCCACAGCAGATGGCCGAGTCCGGCGAGGACGACGGCGGCCGCGATCGGCACGGACTGCCAGGTGGCGCCGCCCAGGCTGCCGAGCAGCCACATCATGGCCGAACGGGCGGCCTCGCCGCGGTCGGCGCTGAAGACCATCAGGGTGGTGACGGCGGAGAAGCCGTAGTACATGGCGGAGCCCGTCAGCACCAGCCGCAGCGGTGTCAGCCCCTGCGGGGTGCGCGCGGCCAGGTAGACGAGCAGCATCGCGGCGAGCGCGGAGGCGAAGGCGGCGCTCGACAGCGCCCAGACACCGAGCGAGCCCAGCGCGCCGAAGAGCAGCACGGCGTTGGCGCCGACGGCCGCGCCGGAGGAGATGCCCAGGACGAAGGGGTCGGCCAGCGCGTTGCGGACCATGGCCTGCACGGCCACACCGACGGCGGAGAGCCCCGCGCCGACGACCGCGGCGAGCAGGGCGCGCGGGAAGCGCAGCTCCCAGATGATCGTGTAGGCGGAGACCTCGTCCGGCGTGATGGTCCCGCCGGTCAGCCCCGCCCGGAGGAAGCGCAGGGTGTCGCCCCAGGCCACCCCCGCGGAGCCGAGTCCGGTGCCGCACACGACGGAGACGAGCAGGGCCGCGGCGAGCCCGGCGAGGAGCGGTGGCAGCGGCAGCCGCCGGGAGGCCGGTGGGCCGGTGATGGTCACGTCGGCCTGCGGGGTGGTCGCCATCGGTGGTACGCCTTCGCCTCGGGCCGCGTCCCTGCGTACCAAGGAGCGGCCCGAGGCGAAGTGTGCGACCACGGGTGTCCCCTCGCAGTCCACGGCGAGTTGTCAGGAGCCGGCGCCGCCGCGGGTGATCGGGCTCGCGGAGACGGCCCCCGAGGGGGCCCTCCGCCTACCGTTGCGGGTCAGCGCCGGACTTCGACCGGACTTCCCCCGCGGGGCGCGTGTTTTTAAGTTGTGTGCCTGAAGCTGTGGTGCTCAGCCGGTGTAGGGCGTGCCGTCCTGGTTGAAGAAGGCGACGCCGTCCGGCATGTCGTCGGGCAGGTTCGCGGCCCACTCCTGCAGATCGGCGATCTTCTTCAGATGCGCCGACATGTAGGGGCGCAGCGGCACCTCGGGGGTGGCCTTCTCGCCGACCCACATCAGGTCGCCCTT
Organism: Streptomyces sp. NPDC002537; assembly: GCF_053594975.1. Lineage (NCBI taxonomy): Bacteria > Bacillati > Actinomycetota > Actinomycetes > Kitasatosporales > Streptomycetaceae > Streptomyces > Streptomyces sp. NPDC002537. Next base: position 72,789 of record NZ_JBSFWT010000031.1, on the reverse strand, counting down.
GACGTAGCCGTAGAGGCGCTTGCCGCCGGAGTACGGGCCGGAGGCCCCGGTGCGGGCGACGGCGTCCGTGGCCAGGTCGATCTGCGGCTTCTGGTCGGCCAGCTCGCCGTACCAGACCTCGGCGACGCCCTGGTCGCGCACCATGACGACCTCGACCTTGCGGTCCTTGTCGATGCGCCAGTAGCCGGTCTCGGTCTCCAGCGGGCGGACCATCTTGCCCTCGGCGTCCAGCACCCAGCTGTGCGACGTGTACTCCAGGAAGTCACGGCCGTCGTGCGTGAAGGTGACTTCCTGCCCGAAGTTGCACTTCTCGGTGCCGGGGAAGTCGGCGACGCCCGCGCCCTCCCACTTGCCGAGGAGGAAGACCAGGGGCACGAGGCTCGGGTGGAGGTCGGACGGAATCTCGATCATGGGCTCAGACGATCTGTAGGAGACGGTGAGGGAGAGCGGTCAGCTGCCTTGGGTCAGCGCTGGCCCTGGTACAGCTTCTTCCAGGTCAGCCCGGCGAAGGCGAGCACGCCGACGGCGACCAGCACGAGCAGGGTGGTGAAGACTGCCTCAAGCACGAGCGTGCTCCTCGGTCGGAGAGAGGGGGTACGGACCGCTGCCGAGTCTAGTCGGACGCGTCGTGGGGGGCTCTGTGAGGTCGGTGGGGCGGGCCTACAGTGATCGCATGGCGAAGAAGCTCGTACTCAAGGTGACGGCGGGCGCGGACGCGCCCGAGAGGTGCTCGCAGGCGTTCACGGTGGCGGCCGTCGCCGTCGCCAGCGGGGTCGAGGTGTCCCTGTGGCTGACCGGCGAGGCGTCGTGGTTCGCGCTGCCGGGCAGGGCGGCGGAGTTCTCGCTTCCGCACGCGGCGCCGCTGCCGGAGCTGATCGAGGGCATCCGGCTGGGCGGCGGCATGATCACGGTCTGCACGCAGTGCGCCGCGCGGCGCGACATCGAGGAGAAGGATCTGATCGAGGGCGCGCGGATCGCGGGTGCCCAGGTTTTCGTGAGCGAGGCGATGGCGGACGGCGTGCAGGCGCTGGTGTACTGATCGGTGGGCTTCGCCCCGGGAACCCCCAAGAGCGCGGCCGGCGCTCAGTGGTGTTTCTTCCCGTCCAGTTCGTCCCACCACTCGTCGGACTTCGGGTCGCCCGAAGGGTCGTCCCACCAGCGGTCGTCGGGGCCGCGGCGGTTGGCGACGATCGCCGCGACCGGCGGGATGACCATCGCGAAGAGGCACATGCCCACGGCCGCCGGCACCGACCACAGCCGTACCACGGCCCACGCCAGGACGAACATGCCGATGCACGTGCCCATCATGGCGAAGTACCAGTGGCGCCGCCGCGCGTACATACCCCCACGGTACGACCGCGCGAGGCATGGCGCGAAGGGCCGCACCCCCCATTCATGGCGTCCAACCCCGGGGTGCGGCCCTCCGGCCGTTCGTGAGCCGTCCGTGACGGACTAGACGGCGATGGCGACCTCGGCGAGGTCGCCCTTCTCGGCGACGACGACGGTGCGGTCCGCGGTCGCCCCGGACACCAGCGCGCGCAGCGTCCAGGTGCCCTCGGCGGCGTAGAACCGGAACTGGCCGGTCGCGGACGTCGGCACCTCGGCGGTGAACTCGCCGGTGCTGTCCAGGAGTCGGACGTAACCGGTGACGGGCTCGCCGTCGCGGGTCACCGAGCCCTGGATGGTGGTCTCACCGGGCTTTATGGTCGACGCGTCGGGGCCGCCGGCCTTTGCTCCACACATAAGCGTTCCTTGAGGACTAGACGAGAAGGGGCGGGAGGGGTCAGTTGGCGCCGAGCTCGATCGGCACGCCCACGAGCGAGCCGTACTCGGTCCACGAGCCGTCGTAGTTGCGGACGTTGGCCTGGCCGAGCAGCTCGTGCAGCACGAACCAGGTGTGCGCGGAGCGCTCGCCGATGCGGCAGTAGGCGATGGTGTCCTTGCCCAGGTCCACCCCGGCGGCCTCGTAGATCGCCTTGAGCTCGTCGTCCGACCTGAAGGTGCCGTCGTCGTTCGCCGACTTCGACCACGGGATGTTGCGGGCGGTCGGGATGTGGCCGGGGCGCTGCGACTGCTCCTGCGGGAGGTGCGCGGGGGCGAGCAGCTTGCCGCTGAACTCGTCGGGGGAGCGCACGTCGACGAGGTTGAGCGTGCCGATGGCCGCCACCGCGTCGTCGCGGAACGCGCGGATCGAGGTGTCCTGGGGCTGCGCGCGGTACTCGGTGCGCGCCCGCCGCGGCACCTCGGCGACCAGGTCGCGGGAGTCCAGCTCCCACTTCTTGCGGCCGCCGTCGAGGAGCTTCACGTCCTGGTGGCCGTAGAGCTTGAAGTACCAATAGGCGTAGGCCGCGAACCAGTTGTTGTTGCCGCCGTAGAGGACGACCGTGTCGTCGTTGGCGATGCCCTTCTCCGACAGCAGCTTCTCGAAGCCCGCCTGGTCGACGAAGTCGCGGCGCACCGGGTCCTGGAGGTCGCTCCGCCAGTCGATGCGGACGGCGTTCTTGATGTGGTTCTTGTCGTAGGCCGACGTGTCCTCGTCGACCTCGACGATGACGGTCTTCGGGTCGTCGATCCGGGCCTGGACCCAGTCGGCGTCCACCAGGACGTCACTGCGGCTCATGTCTGTTCTCCTCCGGGGCAGTTGCGGTGTGCGCGGGCCCGTGTGCGGTGCGTCCCCGGCTGGACGGGGGCGTGCGGTGCCGCGCGGCGGATGGTGCGGTGGGGCCTCGACGGGCCAAGGGGGGACGAGCAGGGAGCGGGCGGACCGTAAGGCGCCGGCCCCGTCAGACATCGCGACAGAGCATGGCGGCGACGCGGCACAGGTCGACTGCCCGCCGCTTCGTGAGGTCCGCCTGTCGCTTCATGCGTCCGATCGTAGGGACGGACGGGCGGGCGTGTCACCGGCGTGTTGGATAGTGAGACGCGATCTTCCGGATTTCGGGACGCGCTTCGGGGGCGGGGGCCCGGACGAGGGGCTTCCGGGCGCTCCGCACGCTGCGGATTCTGGCGGGCGGACGGACGCGTCTCGCCCAATGGAACGGCGTACGGCCCGGCCGGCCGGTCAGCCCGCCAGGTTGATCTTCGAGCCGGTCAGCGTGATGTCGACGCCGTCCTGCGTGGTGACGACCTTGTCCACCGTGATGCCCTTCGGCAGACCGCTGATCTTCCGGTCGAAGTCGATCTTCTGACGGATCAGCTGCTCCACGCCCGGGATGCCCTCCGTCGGGATCTCGTCGGCCCGGACGCGGATGGTGTCGCCGCCCGCGACGGTCACTGTGGAGAGCACGCTGCGCTCGATGGCCTGGCCCATCAGGGAGATCTTGCCGGTGACCTTGACCTGGCTCGCGCCCGCCCGGTCCGTGCCGCCGAAGCCGACCGTCACATTGGGGTCGCCGGTGGCCTTGGTGAGGTCCGCGTAGGAGATGTGGGCGGTGCCGGTCGCCCGGTCGGCGACGGCGGAGGTGAAGCTGCTGTTGATTCTGACGTCCCGCAGTTTGGCGTTGAAGCCCGTCACCCGGATCGAGCGGTCGCCCGCGTTCGCGGTGATGCCGTCGAGCTTCACCTCGACCTCGTCGAGGCGGGAGTCGGCGACCTGGGTCAGGAACGGGAAGCCCTTGATCGACACATCGGGCGTGCCGGACAGGTTCTGGCTGCTGCGGATCTTCTCGGCGGCCTGGTTCTCGGCGAAGTACACCGCGAGGCGGTCCGCACCGACGAAGAGGGCGCCCAGTACCACGGCGACGATCAGGGTTATTCGTATGGCGCGCATTCGGTTCGTCTCGCTCCCCCGGGTCTCGGTCAGGCCCCCTGCCTGTGCAGTGAGCCTAACCGGACCATGCGGAAAACCGACGAAAACGATCAGCTGGGGATCAGGCGAGGGCCCTGCCCAGCACATAGACGGCCGGGGCGGCCGCCGCCAGCGGGAGGGCGACGCCCGCCGTCATGTGCACGAAGCGGGACGGGTAGTCGTAGCTCGCCGCGCGCAGACCGGCCAGGGCGCAGACGCCCGCGGCCAGGGCGAGCAGCGCCGCCGACGTCCCGAAACCGGTCAGCCGGCCGGTCGCGACGCCCGAACCCGCGGCCGCGATCAGGGCGATCACGGGGGAGGCGATCTTCGGCAGCGGCAGGGCGCGGGCCAGGGCGGTCACCGCGACGCCGACCGCGCCGATCACGACCGCGTCCGACGACGTGGCCGCCAGGTGCCCGCCCGCGACGACCGTGAGGGCCGCGGACGCGCCGGCGACCATCAGCCCGTAGAGCCGCTCGTCGGGCGAGGCGTTGCTGCGCAGCTGGAGCACGAGGGTCAGCAGGACCCACACGCCGAGCGTGCCCATGAGCACGGTCGGCGCCTGTCCGGCGTCCGTGGCCAGCAGCCCGGCGTCGGCGGCCAGACCGCCCAGGAACGCCAGCGCGATGCCCTGCCGGGCCGGCCACATGCCGTTCAGCCGGAACCAGCCCGCCGCCGTCACCGCCTGGAGCAGCGCCACCGGCACGACCAGCGCGAACTGCCCGAGCGGCGCGGCCACGGCCAGCAGCGCCGCGAGCACCGTCGTCAGCACGGCGGGCTTGAAGCCTGGCGCGAGGATCTGCGGACGGCCCTCCGCCTTCGCCTTCTCGGCGGCCGTCATCGGCCGCTCGGGCGCGGCGGGCACCACCGGCGCGGCCGCGGCCTCCGCGGGCCGGGCGGAGGCGTCGTGGCCCGGGTACGGACCGGCGGCGGCCTCCTGCGGCCACGCGGCGCCGTACCCCTGGTCCGCCGGGGGCACGGGCGGCTGCTGCCACGTCTGCGTGTCCCAGGTCGGGGTCTGCCAGGTCTGCGTCACGGGCTCCGCCTGCGCGTAGCCCTGCTGCCCGCCCTGCGTCGTGGGCCAGGCCGAAGGACTCTGCGGCTGCGGGGGCTGGGGCTGGGATTGCTGCGGCTGTTGCTGCGGCTGCGCGTAGGGGTCGTACGGCGGGTAGGCGTCGTACCCCGGCTGCGCCGGCTGCTGTACGCCCTGCTGGTCGTACGGCTCGTACGCACCACGCGGCTCGTACGGTTCGTAGGGACCGTATCCGTTATGCGGCTGATTGCTCATCGTGCCCGGGTCACCCTCCCGCGAAGGGCGGGAGCACCTCGACGGTGCCGCCGTCCGCCAGTTGGACCGTCGCGTGGTCGCGCGTGCCGACGGGGTCGCCGTCCACGAGGAAGGAGCAGCGCAGCAGCACCCGCGCGAACTCCGGACGCTCCGCGTGGCGCCGCCGGGCCGCGTCGAGCGCGTCCGCGAGCGTCACCGCCGCGTACGCCTCCTCCGCCGTGCCCGCGGCGGCCTTCGCCGCGGCCCAGTACCGGATCGTGCCCGCCGGTCCCGGCTGCCTCGGCAGCTCCACCGGGGCGGCCGGGGCGCCCCCCGGCTCCACCGGACGAGCCGGTTGTGTCGTCGCCACGGCGACCCCTTTCCTCAAGTGCAACCCCCATGATGACGGGTGTATGCGGGCTCACGGCGCCCGCCCGCAAAACGGGAGGCCCCGTGGCGAGCCACTCGCTTACGCTTCCTGTGTGTTGGTCCGACTTACGCGGGCGTACCTGAGGCCCTACTCCAAACCCATCGCGCTGATCGTGCTCCTGCAGCTCGTCCAGACGCTCGCCACGCTCTACCTGCCCACCCTGAACGCGGACATCATCGATGGTGGTGTCGTCAACGGGGACACGGGATACATCCTCCGCTACGGCGGCTGGATGCTCGGTGTGACCCTGATCCAAGTCGTGTGCGCCGTGGGCGCCGTGTACTTCGGGGCGCGCACGGCCATGGCGCTCGGGCGCGACCTGCGCGCCGCCGTCTTCGACCGGGTGCAGTCCTTCTCCGCGCGCGAGATGGGCCACTTCGGCGCACCCTCGCTCATCACCCGCACCACCAATGACGTCCAACAGGTTCAGATGCTGGTCCTGATGGCGTTCACGCTGATGGTGTCCGCCCCGATCATGTGCGTCGGCGGCATCGTCATGGCCCTCAACCAGGACGTCCCGCTGTCCGCGCTGCTCCTGGTGATCGTGCCGGTCCTCGGCGTCATCGTGTCGCTGATCGTCTGGCGGATGCGGCCGATCTTCCGTGGCGTCCAGGAGCGCATCGACACGGTCAACCGTGTGCTCCGCGAGCAGATCACCGGCATCCGCGTGATCCGCGCCTTCGTCCGCGACACCCACGAGAGAGACCGTTTCCGGGGCGCCAACGCCGAGCTCATGGACGTGTCGCTCAAGGCCGGGCGGCTGATGTCGCTGATGTTCCCGTCCGTGATGCTCGTGATGAACCTCTCCTCGATCGCCGTCCTCTGGTTCGGCGGCCACCGCATCGACGGCGGCGACATGCAGATCGGCGCGCTGACGGCCTTCCTCAGCTATCTGATGCAGATCCTGATGGCCGTCATGATGGCCACCTTCATGTTCATGATGGTGCCGCGCGCCGAGGTCTGCGCCGAGCGCGTCCAGGAGGTCCTGGCCACCGACTCCAGCGTCGAGCCCCCCGCCGAGCCGGTCACCCGGCTGCGCCGCGCGGGCCATCTGGAGCTCACCGGCGTGGAGTTCCGCTACCCCGGCGCCGAGGAGCCCGTCCTCAAGGACGTCTCCCTGACCGCCCGGCCGGGCGAGATCACCGCCGTGATCGGCTCCACCGGAAGCGGCAAGTCCACCCTGCTCGGGCTCGTCCCCCGGCTCTTCGACGCCACCGCGGGCTCGGTGCTGGTGGACGGCGTCGACGTGCGCGACCTCGACCCCGTCCTGGTGTCCGGGACCGTCGGATTCGTCCCGCAGAAGCCTTACCTCTTCTCCGGGACCGTCGCCTCCAACCTCCGCTACGGAAAGCCCGACGCGACCGACGAGGAGCTGTGGCAGGCGCTGGAGACCGCGCAGGCCCGCGACTTCGTCGAGGGCATGGAGCTCGGCCTGGAAGCACCCATCGCCCAGGGCGGCTCCAATGTCTCCGGCGGGCAGCGGCAGCGCCTGGCCATCGCCCGCGCCCTGGTCCGCCGCCCCGAGATCTACCTCTTCGACGACTCCTTCTCCGCGCTCGACTACGCGACCGACGCGCGGCTGCGGGCCGCGCTGGCCCGCGAGACCGGTGACGCGACGGTCGTCATCGTCGCCCAGCGGGTCTCCACCATCCGCGACGCCGACCGCATCGTCGTCCTCGACGAGGGCCGGGTCGTCGGCACCGGCACCCACCCCGAACTGATGGCGACGAACGAGACCTACCGGGAGATCGTGCTCTCCCAGCTCACCGAGGAGGAAGCGGCGTGACGTCCCCGGAAAAGCCGGAGCAGTCCGGCGGAAAGGACGCCGGGGCCGGTGCGCCACCGCGCAGGGGCCCGGCCCCGGCCGCGGGCATCGGCCGCTTCATGGGCGGCCAGCCCACCGAGAAGTCCATGGACTTCGCCGGTTCCGGCAAGCGGATGCTGGGTCTGCTCCGCCCCGAGCGGGCCCTGATCGCGGTGGCCCTGTTCCTCGGCGTCACCAGCGTGGCCCTGTCCGTGCTCGGCCCCAAGATCCTCGGCAAGGCCACCGACCTGATCTTCGCGGGCGTCATCGGCCGCGGCTTCCCGGACGGCCTCACCAAGGCGCAGGCCATCGACGCCGTCCGAGCCAAGGGCAACGGCAAGGCCGCCGACCTGCTCGGCTCCGTCGACTTCACCCCCGGCCACGGCATCGACTTCGACAAGGTCGGCACCGTGCTGCTCTGGGTGCTGCTGATCTACGTCTTCGCGTCCGTCTTCGCGCTGATCCAGGCCCGTATCGCCACCACCGTCGTCCAGCGGGCCGTCTTCCGGCTGCGCCAGGACGTCGAGGACAAGCTGGGCCGGCTGCCCCTGAGCTACTTCGACAAGCAGCAGCGCGGCGAGGTCCTCTCCCGCGCCACCAACGACATCGACAACATCGCGCAGACGCTCCAGCAGACCCTGAGCCAGATAGTCACCTCCCTGCTCACCATCGTCGGCGTGCTGGCGATGATGTTCTGGATCTCCTGGCTGCTGGCCCTGATCGCGCTGGTCACCGTGCCGGTGTCCGTCGTCGTCGCCACCCGCATCGGCAAGCGGGCGCAGCCGCAGTTCGTCGCGCAGTGGGGGACCACGGGCAAGCTCAACGCCCACATCGAGGAGATGTACACCGGCCACTCCCTGGTCAAGGTCTTCGGCCGGCAGAAGGAGTCCGCCGAGATCTTCCGCAAGGAGAACGAGGACCTCTACGCGGCAGGCTTCAAGGCGCAGTTCATCTCCGGGATCATCCAGCCCGCGATGATGTTCATCGGCAACATCAACTACGTGCTCGTCGCCGTGGTCGGCGGCCTGCGCGTCGCCTCCGGCACCCTGTCGATCGGCGACGTCCAGGCGTTCATCCAGTACTCGCGGCAGTTCAGCCAGCCGCTCACCCAGGTCGCCTCCATGGCCAACCTGGTGCAGTCCGGAGTGGCCTCCGCCGAGCGCGTCTTCGACCTCCTCGACGCGGAGGAGCAGTCGCCCGACGCCGCCACCCCGGTGGTGCCCGAGCATGTGCGCGGCGAGGTCGCCTTCGAGGAGGTCTCCTTCCGGTACGAGGCCGACAAGCCGCTCATCGAGGACCTCTCCCTCACCGTGCGCCCCGGCCAGACCGTCGCCATCGTCGGCCCCACCGGCGCGGGCAAGACCACCCTGGTCAATCTGCTGATGCGGTTCTACGAGGTGAACGGCGGCCGCATCACCCTCGACGGCGCCGACATCGCCGCGATGTCCCGCGAGGAGCTGCGCTCGCACATCGGCATGGTCCTCCAGGACACCTGGCTCTTCGGCGGCACCATCGCCGAGAACATCGCCTACGGAGCAAATTGGGGGGCGTCGCGAAGCGACTCCGACAAGGGCGGTGGCGGGTGGCGGGAGGGAGCGCCGATGGACAAGATCGTCGCGGCGGCGAAGGCGACGCACGTCGACCGCTTCGTACGCACCCTCCCGGACGGCTACGACACCGTGCTCGACGAAGAGGGCTCCAACGTCAGCGTCGGCGAGAAGCAGCTCATCACCATCGCGCGGGCGTTCCTCGCCGAGCCGGAGATCCTCGTCCTCGACGAGGCGACCAGCTCGGTCGACACCCGTACGGAGGTACTGATCCAGCACGCGATGGCCCAGCTCCGCACGGGCCGCACGAGCTTCGTCATCGCCCACCGCCTCTCCACGATCCGCGACGCGGACGTGATCCTGGTGATGGAATCCGGCCACATCGTGGAACAGGGCACCCACGACTCCCTCCTGGCGGAGGGCGGGGCGTATGCGCGGCTGTACGCGGCGCAGTTTGCTGAACCGGTGGTCGGGGGCTGATCCCGTCTGTTGCCCGCGGGCCGTCCTGCCGCCTGCGGCGGGGGCGGCCTGCGGCCGCGTCCTCAAACGCCGGACGGGCTGATTTTGCGGGCGTAGTCCGCAGCCTGCGGGCCGCAAGCCTGCGGGCCGCAGGTCAAAGAGCCATGGTCCGCACATCCAGCCCGTCCGGCGTTTGAGGACAACGCGGCGAAGCCGTGTTGTGGGGTCCGGGGCGGAGCCCCGGGTGGGGCAAGAAGGACATGGCCTCACCCATAAGCGCGACCCCAGAACGCTTCGGTGCGCCCCCGTGTTCCCCCACCGATGACGTCAAGCTGAACAGACCGGCACCACCCGAAGTGACCCAGGAAACACAAGCTCGTGCAAAATCGCACGCGCCCCGCACAGACCGGTGGGCTATTCTGCTGGACAGAGAGGATCCGGGCAGAGTCGCCCCCGGGTCCTTTTGTGCATTCAGCAGAGCCGCAAACTCCCCCAGTGCCGCAGCCTGGGTGGTACCCCCTTCGCAGGGACCGAGGAGGACCGACGTCATGGGCGAGCGAAGCGCGCAGACCGGTAAACGCAGGACGACCCTGGCGGGGGGCGGCCGATGAGCTCCCTCCTGCTGCTGACCAATGCCCTCCAGCCGTCGGCCGAGGTGCTGCCCGCGCTGGGGCTGCTGCTGCACAGCGTGCGGGTGGCCCCCGCCGAGGGCCCGGCCCTCGTCGACACCCCCGGGGCCGACGTCATACTGATCGACGGGCGCCGCGACCTCCCGCACGTACGCAGCCTCTGCCAGCTGCTGCGCTCCACCGGCCCCGGCTGTCCGCTGATCCTGGTGGTCACCGAGGGCGGCCTCGCCGCCGTCACCGCGGACTGGGGCGTGGACGACGTCCTGCTGGACACCGCGGGCCCGGCCGAGGTCGAGGCGCGGCTGAGGCTGGCGACGGGCCGCCAGCAGATCTCGGTGGACGACAGCCCGATGGAGATCCGCACCGGCGACCTCTCCGTGGACGAGGCGACCTACAGCGCCAAGCTCAAGGGCCGCGTGCTGGACCTCACCTTCAAGGAGTTCGAGCTCCTGAAGTACCTCGCGCAGCATCCCGGCCGGGTCTTCACCCGGGCGCAGCTGTTGCAGGAGGTCTGGGGGTACGACTACTTCGGTGGCACCAGGACGGTGGACGTCCATGTGCGGCGGCTGCGGGCCAAGCTCGGGCCCGAGCACGAGTCCCTGATCGGCACCGTCCGGAATGTCGGATACCGCTTTGTGATTCCCGAGAAGCCGGAGAAGCCCGCGGACCGTCCCGAGGACCGCCCGGGGGAGGGGGCCGCCGCCAAGACCCGAACGGCGGAGTCCGGGGCCATGGAAACCGATGGTGCTCGACCGGCCAAACGCTAGGTGGACCCGCGTAGACTGCCGCGCGTGGCCAAGGTGACGCGGGACGATGTGGCGAGACTGGCGGGGACGTCGACCGCGGTGGTCAGCTATGTCATCAACAACGGTCCGAGGCCGGTGGCCCCGGCCACGCGCGAGCGTGTGCTGGCCGCGATCAAGGAGCTGGGGTACCGCCCGGACCGGGTCGCCCAGGCGATGGCGTCCCGCCGGACGGACCTCATAGGCCTGATCGTCCCGGACGCCCGGCAGCCGTTCTTCGCCGAGATGGCGCACGCCGTGGAACAGGCCGCCGCCGAGCGCGGCAAGATGGTCCTCGTCGGGAACTCCGACTACCTCGACGAGCGCGAAGTGCACTATTTGCGCGCTTTCTTGGGGATGCGGGTCTCCGGTCTCATCCTGATCAGCCAGGGGCCGAGCGAGCACGCCGCCGCGGAGATCGACGCCTGGGACGCCCGGGTGGTGCTGATGCACCGGCGCCCCGACGCGATCGACGACGTGGCCGTGGTGACGGACGACATCGGTGGCGCCCAGCTCGCGACCCGGCACCTGCTGGAGCACGGCCACCCGTACGTCGCCTGCCTCGGCGGCACCGAGGCGACCCCGACCGTCGGCGACCCCGTCACCGACCACGTCGAGGGCTGGCGGCGGGCCATGCGGGAGGCCGGGAAGTCGCTGGAGGGCCGGCTCTTCCAGGCGCCCTACAACCGCTACGACGCCTACGAGGTCGCCCTGGAGCTGCTGTCCGGGCCCGACCGGCCCCCGGCGCTCCTCTGCGCCACCGACGACCAGGCGATCGGGGTGCTGCGGGCCGCGCGCGAGCTGCGGATCGACGTGCCGCGGGAGCTGGCCGTGGCGGGCTTCGACGACGTCAAGGAAGCCGCGCTCACGGACCCGCCGCTCACCACCGTCGCCTCCGACCGCATCGCCATGGCCCGCTCCGCGGTGGACCTGGTCCTCGACGACGGCCTCCGCTTCGCCGGCTCGCGCCGGGAGCGGCTGAAACAGTTCCCGTCGGCCCTGGTGGTACGCCGCTCCTGCGGCTGCGGCGGCGCCTGACCCTCCGGGGGTGCGCTTTCCGGGTGCGGTTTGTTTGCGCCTGCGGCGGGGCGCCCTGCGGGCGCGGCCTCAAACGCCGGCCGGGCTGGGTTGTGGTTTTTCGCCGTTGTCCTGGTGCGGGGCCGTGCCGCTCCGGGGTAACACGGGACTGCTTCGCTTTACGTCCCGTGTCACCCCTGCGCGTCCCTCCCCCTCACGCCGGTGGGCGCCATCAACCCTCGGGGGAACCGATCTCTCTTGATTGCCGCTATGAGTGCACCCAGCGCCGCCGGGGTGGCAGTCATGGTGGAACAGGGGGCGTCGCTCTCACGGAGGAGAAGAGTCGATTCGCCCGCAGTGGCTATGTTCAGACAGTTCGACGAGTCCCCGCTGAACGAGGACTTCTGCCAGTCATACGTGGACACGTGGGTACCTTTCAGGTGCTGCGCAAGATGGCGTGAATGAAGTCTCTCGACGGATTCGGCTTGAGAGCGTTGCCCTCGAAGCGGTCGAGTACGGTTCGGTACTTGAGGAGTTCAGCCTCTGCGTCCAGGAACTCACAGCCGTGGTGGACGTCCAGCTGAATGGTGTCCAGTTGAGGAACGGACCCGTACACGTAGTCGATCGGTTGGCCGTTCCCCGAGAATGATCCGCTGTCGAACGGAATGACAAGCAGCGTCACGTTGTCCAAGTGGCTCATCTCCAGGAGGTGTTCGAGCTGCCCGCGCGCTACGACGGGCCCGCCGTACTGCATGCGAAGTGCTGCCTCGTGGACGATTGCGGTGTACTTGATCGGCGGCTCGCGATGCAGGGTCTGCTGCCGCTTGATCCGATAGGAGAGCCGGTGCTCGACCTCGAAAGCCCTCAGGGGCGGCACGACGTCCTGGAACAGAGCGCGAGCGTGATCCACGGTCTGCAACAGGCCGGGGATGTGGATCGTGAGGGCCACGCGAAATCCGGCTGCGTGGTGCTCGAGCTCGGCCAGGTCCACCAGGGCGGCGGGGAGCAGCTCGCGGTACTCGTCCCACCAGCCACGTGTTCGTCCGCCGGTCATTCCGGCCAGGGCATCCACCAGCTTGTGTTCTGAGCAGTTGTAGTTCCGGGCCATCGCCCGAACCCGCTCCGCGCTCACCGCATAACGGCCCGCTTCGATGTTGCTGATCCGCGACTGGTTGACGCCGAGGCGCGCGGCCGCAGCCGTCGTGGACAGCCCCGCGCGCTCGCGGAGCTTGCGTAGCTCTACCCCCAGACGCTGCTGCCGCAGGGTCGGGTTGCTTGACGGTGCCACTGGCGTTCTCCTGCCTCAAACATCACCCACACGTGGACAGTTGGCCCTTATTTCGGCCGACGAGTGGAATATAGGCCATCAACGCCCTAGCGTGTGACTCAGGCCACTCACCCGGCCCGCCGTGGACGCGGAAGCGCACCGCCCTGCCCGAGCGCGGGCGGCAATGACACCGGCGCGGCAATCGCAACCACCTCCTCCAAGGAGCCGTCATGGCAACCGTATCCCCGGAGAACGCCTGGTCGTACACGCTCAACCTGCCGAACGATCCACGCTCCGCGTGGATCGCCCGCATCACCTTGCGCGGCGTGCTCAGTGGGCACGAGCTCGACGAACTCCGGGACGATGCCGAGCTGTTGACCTCGGAGCTGGTCACCAACGCGTACCGGTACTCCGACGGGCCCGTCGAGCTGCGGATCCGCGAACTGCCCGAGGAATGCGTACGCATCAGTGTCTGGGACACGAACCCCTTCATCCCCGAGCCCTTCGACCGGCCCGCGATCCGGCCCGTCGCCCCCAGGCGCACCGAGGCGACGTACGGCCGTGGGCTGTTGATCGTCCGGCGCTGCGCCGACAACTGGGGGAGCCACTCCTTCGGGGAAGGTTGGTCCGGTCCGGGGGTCCGTGGCAAGTGGCTGTGGTGCGAGCTCGGTGCGAAGAGGCCCGTCAGGGGCGTCCGCCGTCGCAGGGCAACCTCCTGATCGGCTACGGCAACGGCGTGTCGTCCGGCCGTACGGTGGGCGTCGTGTCCACGTGGAGCAGCAGGCGGTCCTCCCCGTATCGCGGCCAGCCGGGGTCGCCGGAGGTCGCGAACGTGGTCCAGGCGCGGTGGAGACGGTCGGCTATGTGCTGGGGCGGGTGTTCGCCCGCGAGGCTCCGGGGGCCCGTCGCGGTGGGCAGGTTGTCGAAGACGAAGGGGAGCTCCAGGCCGTGGCAGGCGCCCAGGCGGCCGTCGCAGGCGGAGGAGCGCCAGGCGAACTCGTAGACGTGCGTGCGGCCCGCGTGGGCGGTGGCGAGGCGGCGGGCGGGGATACGGAAGACCAGGTCGGTGAGGGCCTCGACCAGGACGGCGCCCGGCGCCCGGCCGTCCGTGCCCAGGCCGTGGCGGTCGAGGACCACGGCCGCGTCCGGGTGGAAGGCGGAGAGGTGGGCGACGGCGGCCTTCTCGTCCATGGCGTCGGGGAGGCCCGTGGCCAGATAGAGGTTCATCTCCTCCCGGCAGGTGCCGACGACGAGGTCGATGTCGGCGCCCGCGCCGCGCGCGATCGCGGTGCCCGGGTGCCGGGGCAGCACGTCGTCGCCGAGGACCGGCAGGAACGGCGTGATGCCGTAGCCCGGTTCGTGGCCGCCGGCGTCGCGGAGGTCGGGGCAGTTCCCCGGGAGCAGGAGCGTCTCCTGGGCGGCGATCAGGTCCTCGACGGCCGTGGTGCGGAATCCCCCGACGTCGGCCGGGACGCGCAGCGCCTCGGCCAAGTGGGCGGTGAGCAGCGCGGCCTGGGCCTCCGGCCGCACCATCTCGGGGTGCCCGCTCTGGAGGATCGCGCGGCGGAACAGCCCCGTGGCGAGCGGGGAGGCGAGCAGGCACGAGATGCTCATCGCCCCGGCGGATTCGCCGAAGACCGTGACGTCGCCCGGATCGCCGCCGAAGGCGGCCGCGTTGTCGCGCACCCAGCGCAGCGCCGCGAGCTGGTCGCGCAGCCCGATGTTCGTGGCTCCGCCGGGGACCGGGAGGAAGCCCTCGATCCCGACCCGGTAGTTGAACGTCACCAGGACGACGCCCGCGCGGGCGAAGTTCGCCCCGTCGTACGCCGGCGCCGAGCCCGCCCCGCCGAGGAACCCGCCGCCGTGGACGAACACCATCACCGGCAGGCCCGTGGTGCCGGGGTCGGTGCCGGGGTCGGGCGACCACACATTGACGGTCAGATAGTCCTCCCCGGGAATCCAGCCGGTGCCCACGATGGGCGTGAGGTCCAGCCCGGGGACGAGGCGTCTGCGGCCCTGCGGCGCGGTCGCGCCGGGCCGGGTGGCGTCCCGTATGCCCGACCAGCCCGGCGCCGGTGCCGGTGGTGCGAAGCGGAGTTCGCCGACGGGCGCCGCGGCGTACGGGATCGCGCGGAACCGGGAGATCCCGTCGAGGTGTTCACCGCGGACTCGGCCTGAGGTGGTGGCGACGACTGGTGCGTTCATGCGGGCGTCCTTCCGTGCCTGGGTGGGCAAGCATCCGGGATGCGGATCTCCAGAGTCGTACGCGCCGGAAGCCTTCGGCAAGACGACGGTCCCGGGCCTGTGGACAACTCCACCGGCCCGCCGATATGGCCGA
The DNA here is from genome assembly GCF_053594975.1 of Streptomyces sp. NPDC002537. Classification (NCBI taxonomy): domain Bacteria; kingdom Bacillati; phylum Actinomycetota; class Actinomycetes; order Kitasatosporales; family Streptomycetaceae; genus Streptomyces; species Streptomyces sp. NPDC002537. The sequence continues at coordinate 57,462 of NZ_JBSFWT010000031.1, read as the reverse complement.
ATCGTCCCCGTGGCGGCTGGTGTTGGAGTTCCGGCAGTGAAGCAAGGGCTCGGTGGGCCCGGAGAGCAACGAGTGAGGGAGCCGTATGAACCGCGAGAAGAGCAGCGAGAAGATCAGCGGGAACAGCAGCGAGGACGGCAGCGGGAACAGCGTCAAGGGCACCGGTGAGGACGCGACGCGTCGCTACTACGAGTCCGGCGACGTCGACGCGTTCTACGCCGCGGTGTGGGGCGGCGAGGACATCCACACCGGCATCTACGCCGACGCGCGGGAGCCGATCGCGGACGCCTCCCGCCGGACGGTCGAGCGGCTCGCGGACCGCTTCGACGGCGTCCTCGGGCCCGGGGCGACCGTGCTCGACCTGGGCTCCGGCTACGGCGGGACGGCCCGCCACCTCGCCCGGCGCTTCGGCTGCCGCGTCATCGCGCTCAACCTCAGCGAGGCGCAGAACGAGCGGCACCGCGCGCTCAACGCCGAACGCTGCCCGGCCGCCCGGATCGAGGTCGTCACCGGCTCCTTCCACGCCGTCCCGTATCCCGACGGGCACGTCGACGCCGTGTGTTCGCTGGAGGCCCTCTGCCACAGTGACGACCGGGCGAGGGCGCTGAGCGAGGCCGCCCGGGTCCTGCGGCCGGGCGGGGCCCTCGCCTTCACCGACATCATGGCCGCCGAGGACGCGTCCCCCGAAAGCCTCCACCCGGCCGTGTCCCGCCTCGGGGTGGACGCCCTGGCGACGGCTTCCTTCTACCTCCGGCAGCTGGCCGAACTCTCCCTCGAAGCCGTCGAATTCGACGACCGGAGCGACCAGCTCATCACCCACTACGACCGGCTGCTCGACGAGACCGAGCGGCGGAGCGCCGAGCTCCGCGGCATCATCAGCCCCGCGTACGTCGACGGGTTGCTGGAGAACCTGCCCCTCTGGGCGAAGGCCGCCCACGACCGCCGGATCCGCTGGGGCATCATGAGCGCCCGCCGGGCCGGTTAGGCCGCCGCGACCGGATCAGGCGTGCGGGCCGCGGCGCAGCTCGAAGCTCGCCATGGTGAGGCCGGGGACCGGCGCGAAGTCCTCGCCCCGGGTGAAACCGAGCCGCTCGTAGAGGGCGACCGCCGGGGTGTTCGCCGCGCCCGTGGTGACGGTGAAGTCCGTTGCCGGGAAAAGGTCGTTCACGAGGTGACGGAGGAGCCGTGACGCCAGGCCCCTCCGGAACCATTCCGGGGCCACGCAGACCCGGTCGATCTCCACCGGGTCGGTGTCCCCGCGGTACGCGACGAAGGCGGCGAGTTCTTCCGTGTCCGTCACGGCACCCAGCCAGATGAGCGGCCGGCCGCGCATCTCCTCCAGGGTTTCCCGCAGGGCGGGGATGCCGTCGAATCCGATCAGTTCGGCTTCGACGGCATAGGCGCCGCGCCCGATGCGGTGGGCAGCCCCGGCGATGCGTTCATCGGCCATCTCCAGCCGGCGTATCCGGAACTCGGTCATGACGTGCCTTTCGCGCCGGAACACGCCACCGCGTGCCCTTTCTTGCCGTTCCTGCCGTTCTTGCCGTTACTCGCCCCGCTCGGCGGGGAGTTGGTCGCATGGTCGTCCGGGCAATCCGATTCCTGTGTCACGCGCACACGGTAGAGCGCGTGCTGGGCGAAAACGCCCGAGGTGCCGGGGAATAGCGGTGATAGTACGCGTATTGGGGGCCGGTTGCGCGGATGTTCGACCGGTCTTGCCTGTCAGCCGACTTTGGAGACGTGGTACTGGCGGATGCGCCAGGCGTCGTCGAGGTGCTGGGCGACCACGGAGAGCCGTACGGGCAGCCGCACGCCCGCCGCGTCCGTGAAGGTGACCGTCGCGAAGCCGCTCAGGGCCTCGGCGTCGACCGTGCGGGAATGCAGCAGCTCCACGGTGGCCTTCATGCCCGCCGGGACGTTCTCGTAATAGGTGGTGATCTCGGCGCGGCCCACCAGGAGCCGTGGGGAGAGTCCTTGGAACAGGGCGTCCTCGGCGAAGAGGTCGACGATGTCCTTCACCCGGTGTTCATCGAAGGCGGTGCGCCAGTTCTCCAGAAGGCCCGCCAATGCACCGGAACTGACCATTCCTGCTCCTCTTGCTCATATTGTGAAAGGTTCCTTCGTTTCGAAGGTTAAAGATCCGCGCAAGCGTCAGTATGTGCCGCAAGACACCCCCAGGTCTTTGATTTAAAGATGCATAATTGCGCCATGCAGGATCACGCAAGGCAGTACCTGGGGGAATGCTGCAGCGGGTCGCACCCTGCCGGTGGGGCCGATGCCCCATGCGGCGAGGGTCTGACGCGCTATCGGCAGGCCGTGGTCAAGGGATGCACACCGAGGGAGGGGGCTCCGCAGTGTTTGTTGCGGAAGGGGTTGCTGGTGACACCACCGGACGACCCGGAGATTCTGGTGCCGGTCGCACCCGAGGTGGCGCTGGCTGAGCTCGTACGCCCCATCGAGGAATCGCTGGAGCGGGAGCGGCTGAACGCGCAGAGCCTCGCCGGCGCCTTCGTCCCGGTGCAGGCGATCTACACCGCGGCCAAGCGGGAGCACCAGGGGCAGGGCTGGGGGATGCCGATCCACGGGGAACGGGTCATCAACTCCACACTGGTGCACGCCGTCCGCTCGTGCCAGGACGAGCTGATGACCGTCCAGCCGGGAGGCGAACGGCTCGTCCACGACCTGGAGGACCTGGAGCACGTACGGCGCCGGACCCGGCACCGGAGCCTGTACCAGCACGCGGTGCGCACCCACTCGGCGACGCTGCGGCACATCGAGGAGATCGTGGCGGAGGGCGGCGAGGTCCGCACACTGGACCACGTCTTCGACCGGCTCGTCATCGTCGACCGGGCGGTGGCGTACGTACCGGGCGACGACACCCGGCGGACCACGGCCCTGGAGATCAGGCATCCCGCCATCGTCTCGTTCCTCGTGCAGGTCTTCGAGGAGGCGTGGGAACGGGCCACCCCCGTGGTCGCCGCGGCCTCGCGCACCCTGGAGCCGGTCGTCACGGACGAGGTACAGCGCGCCATCATGCGGATGCTGGTGGCCGGTTACACCGACGAGGCGATCGCCCGCCGGCTGGGCACCAGCCGGCGCACCGTGGCCGGACGGGTGAGCAGGATCTCCGCGTCCCTGGGCAGCCGCAGCCGGGCGCAGCTCGGGTATCTCATCGCGACGACCGGAATGCTGCCGATGGACGACGGACTGCCGGAGCAGGAGCTCTCGGTGACGGCCTGACGGCCTGACGGCCTGAGCCGACGGGCCGGGGCGGGCGTGTGCGTCATGCCCGCCCCGGCCCCCTGACCGGGGGACGACAGGGGACCGGGACGGAGTTCTTCGGGCTGGTTCTTCGGGCGGCGGGGTTCTTCGGGCGGGCTCAGGCCCTGCGCCGGCGTACCGCCGCGATGCCCAGCAGCACCAGCACCAGCAGCGCCGACCAGCCGAGCTGGCCGCGGGCCTTGTCGTCGACGGCCATCAGGACCAGCACCGCCACGATGCCCACGACGGCGACCCAGGACAGATACGGATAGCCGCGCATCCGCACCACCAGCGCCTCGGGCGACTCGCGTTCGAGACGGCGGCGCAGCACCAGGTGGGCCACTGCCACGGTCAGCCACATGAAGAGCATCGCCCCGCCCATGGCCTTGGCCAGGAACGGCAGGATCTGCTCCGGCCACGCGCGGTCGAGCGCGATGGCGCAGAACCCGAACGCCGCCGAGGCCGCCACCGCGAGGCGGGGCGCGCCCCGTCGCGAGGTGCGCAGCAGTGCCCGGGGGGCGTCGCCGCGGGCGGCGAGCGAGTGGGCCATGCGGGAGGCGCCGTAGAGGTTGGCGTTCATCGCCGACAGCAGGGCGATCAGGACGACGACCTCGATGAGCCGTCCCGCGCCGGGGACGCCGAGCCGGTCGAGGACGGCGACGTACGGGCTGCGGCCGGGCTGGGCGGAGTCCCAGGGCAGCAGGGCGACGATCACGGCCATCGAGCCGAGGTAGAAGAGGCTGATGCGCCAGATGGCGCTGTTGACGGCCTTGGTGACCGAGCGGGCGGGGTCGCCGGACTCGGCCGCCGCCATGGTGATGACCTCCATGCCGCCGAAGGCGAAGACGACGGCGAGCAGCCCGGCGATGATGCTGTGCCAGCCCTGCGGGACGAAGCCGCCGTGGCCGGTGATGTTGGCCATGCCGGGCGAGTCGACCCCGGGCAGGGCGCCGCACAGCGCGGTGACGCCGAGCGCCAGGAACGCGATGATCGCGGCGACCTTGATGCCCGCGAACCAGAACTCGGCCTCGCCGAACGACGCGACGGAGAGCATGTTGGTGACGGTGAAGACGGTCAGGGCGACCAGGGCGATGGCCCACTGCGGGACGGCGGGCAGCCACTGGTGGAGGATGCCCGCGGCGGCGATCAGCTCGATGGCGATGGCGATGGCGGTCACCCACCAGTACAGCCAACCGGCAGTGAATCCCGCCCACTTGCCGAGGGCGCGGTCGGCGTAGACGGAGAACGAGCCGCTGGCGGGCATGTTCGCCGCGAGCTCGCCGAGCATCCGCATCACCAGCAGGGCGAGGCCCGCGGCGAGCGCGTACGAGACGATGATGGCGGGCCCGGCGACGCGCAGTCCGGTGCCGGAGCCCACGAACAGTCCGGCGCCGATGACGCCGCCGAGGGCGAGCATGGTCAGGTGCCGGGGGCGCAGGCCGTTGCCGAGCGCCCCGCCTTCCTTCGGGCCGGCCGCCTCGGGGGCGGTCGGCTGGTGTCCGGCCGCGGCCGGTGCCTTGGTCGCTTGAGCGGCCATAGGGGATATCGCTCCTGGGGAGAGAGGCATGGGCGGGGCCCGGCGGGGCCCCGCCCATGGAATCACTGGGCGGAGACGCGCTCCAGCGTCGCGGTGTGCAGCTCGCCGGCGCGGCCGCCGTCGGCGGTGCCGTACGTCCAGTAGATGCTCACGGTCTTGTTGCGCAGGTCCATGACGTGGCTGACGGTCATGCCGGACGCCTCGACCCAGTTGACGAAGTACAGGCCGGTGCCGACCTCGCGGACGGTGAGGTTCTCCTGGCCGCTCTTGCCGGCCATGGGGCCCGCCAGGGCGGTCCAGTCGAGGGTCTTGCCGTCGGCGGAGTAGGAGTTGCGCAGGACGGCGCCGTTGTCGAGGGTCAGCACGTAGGTGTGACCGGCGAAGGCGGGCGCGGTGCTGCGGACGGACTCGGCGGAGGCGGCGGCCGGGGCGGCCGGAGTGGCGGCCTGGGCGGTGCCGGCCGCGCCGAGGGCGATCAGGGCTGCTGCGGCGACGGCCGGGACCGTGTGACGGATGCGCATGGGGATTCCTCTTCTCGACTCATGGGAAAGTGCTGCTGGTTGATGCGGGTGACGGCGGCGCGTCACTCCTCGTAGCGGTAGTAGCGCTCGTGGTCCAGGAGGTCGGCGGGGCGGGCGCCCCACGGCTCCATGGGTTCGTCGAGGCTGATGACCCGGCCGAACTGGGGGTCTCCGGCGGGCACCTTCCTGCGCGGCTCGTAGCTCGCGCCGGGGTGCGTGCGCTGCCAGCGTGCCCAGACCAGGTCGATGAAGGTGTGGTGGAGCCAGAACACCGGGTCGTTGGGCGAGGTGCCGCCGGTCATCTGGCCGCCGACCCACAGGTGCACGCGGTTGTGGTTGGTCCAGCCCCGGTCGGCGCCGACCGTCCAGCCCTCCATCTTGTTGCGGAAGCCGCCCGTGGTGACGGTGGAGTCCCAGGGGGCGGTGTCGTAGACGGGGTCGTCGACGGCGTTGGCCAGCTCCCGCCGGGTGGGCAGGACGACCGGGTCCCCGGGGCGGCCGAGGTCCCGCATCAGGAACTTCTCCTCCGTCACCCCCACGTTGACCGTCCAGTTGCCGGCCGCGTAGGCGAACGGTCCGCTCATGACCTGCCCGTCGGACTTCCGGCCGGTGCCGCCCATGAAGTCGTCGGCCCACAGCGGGGAGGTGGGCGACTGGTCGACGGTCCAGTCCCAGTAGGGCAGGGTCACGTCCGGGTCGATGGCCTGCAGGTCGCGCTCGAACTCCAGCAGGTACCGGCGGTGCCAGGGGAAGAACGACGGGCACATGTGGCCGACGCGCAGGCCCGCCTCGCCGTCGGAGACGAAGTACTTGCCGTGCAGCTTGACGTATTCGTCGTAGCGGCCGCGGCGCTTGAGCTCCAGCAGGGCGGCGACGAACTTCTTCTTCTCCGCGCTGGTGAGGTGCTTCTGGTTTTTACGTGTGTACACCGGTGCTCCGGGGATCAGTGGTGGTGCAGGGTGGCGAGCGACAGCTGAGCGGTGCCGAGCCGGTCGACGGCCGCGCGTGCGACGGCGAGCGGCGTGGGGAACGACTCGTAGTGGTTCACCAGGCTCAGATAGCTGCCGTCCGCGCGCCGCATCACATGCAGCGGGCGCCCGTCGATGCTGATCTCGATGCCGGGTCCGGAGGGTGCGGCGGCGGCGCCGGCGCGGTAGGCGGCGGGCCGCGCACCGCAGGTGGACAGCGTCCTGCCCTGGATGCGGCGGCCTCGGTACGTCTCGTCGAAGGCGTCCGTGACCTGGTCCGGGCCCGTGTCCGCGGCGGCCGTGGCGTCGGCCTGGCCGGCCATCACGACGGGCGCGAGGGCCGCGCCGGTACCGGTGACGACGGCGGCGGTGAACGCCGTCATGAGCACATTTCTGCGGGTGACCGTGGTCATCCTGGTGTTTCCCCCGTGATTGATGGTGATCTCGGTGCTGCGGTGGTTCAGGCCGGGCAGGTGTACTCGGCCTCGATGTCCTCGGCGATCGCGCGGACGATGTCGTCGGCGCGCTCGGCCACCGAGGGCATGCCGGAGGTGAAGAACAGGGTTCCGGCGCCCAGGTCGCCGATCGCGTGCATGCGCCGGTGCACCCGGCCGTGACCGGCGATCCGGCTGGTGGACGGCTCGATGAGCAGACCGCCGGAGGGGTGGTACTCCGCCGCCTCGCCCTCGACGAGAGACTCGACGAACGGGTGGGCCTCGACCGGCACCCGGTGGGAGGGCGCGCTGACCGCGTTGACCACCACGTCGGTCTCGTAGCTGTCGTCATTGACGGACACGTGGAAGCCGTCCGTGGCGAGCGGCTTGACGTTCCACAGCCCGCCCGTCACCCGCAGCAGGCCCTCGTCGTGCAGCCGGAGCAGCGTCCGGGCGTTGGCCGGCGGCATCGGGCAGCACAGGCTCATGATCGCCCGGTAGTGGTTGGCGCGGATGAACTCCTGGTCCTCCGCGCGCAGCAGGGTCCAGGCGTCCGGGCCGCTCTCCGGGATCGCGTGCTGCATGATGCGCATGCCCAGGTCGGTGGAGTCGATGTTCCCGTACTGGCGGCGCAGCCGGGTGACGGGCTCCTCCTGGTCGATGGCGAACAGCTCGGTCAGCACCCCGGACGGGCCCGCGCCGTGCTCCGCCAGCTCCCGGTTCAGCAGCCCGAGCAGCTCGTTCAGCCCGATCCGGCCGTCGGTCTCCGCGGCCGCCAGCGCGCGCAGCGAGCCGGGGGTGAAGTGCCGCAGCTCCGGGTGGATCGGGCGCTGCCGGACCGCCGGGAGGGCGCCGTTGCGGGACGCCATGGTGATCCGTCCCCGGTGGCCGCGCGCGGCCAGGGAGACCACGACGTCGACGGCGGCGAGGCCGGTGCCGAGCACGGTGACGTCGGCGGTCTCCGGGATCGTGGGCAGCGTCCCCGTCAGCGGGTACGGGTCGCCGTGGAACCCGGGGGCGCCGGCGAGCCCGTAGTGGTCGGCCGGGCGGCCCGCGCCGACCGAGCAGATCACGTAGTCGAAGGTCTCGGTGCGGCCGTCGGCCGTGGTCAGCACGACGTCGTCGGCGCGCTGCCGGGCCCCGACGACGGCGTCGCGGACGACGGTCACCGGCCAGCCGTCGGCGTCGAGTTCGGTGCGGGCCCACTCGGCGGTCCGCTCCAGGTAGCTGCCGAAGACGTGGCGGGGCGGGAAGTGGCCGTCGGCGGCGTAGTCGCCGACGCCGTAGGGGAGTCCGGACTCGCCGAGCCAGCGGAGGAAGCTCTCCGGGTCGTCGGAGCCGGCCGACATCTCCGAGGGGACGATGTTGGCCAGCACCGAGTCGACGTCGCGCTGGTAGGCGCGGCCCCGCCACAGGTTGTCCGAGGGCTCGAAGACGGTGATCGACCCGGGGCCGCGCCCCGGGGTGCGGGCTATCCGGTGCAGCAGGCAGACCGCCGCCGCGCCGCCGCCCACGATGCCGATGCGCACCCGCGGGCGGTCACTTGCGTTCATGGTCATGGTCATCTTTCGAGAACGGGAGAACGAGGTGGGGGAGGAGGGCCGTCAGCCCGCGGAGGCCGAGACCGGGACGTCGGCGGCCGGGACCGCCTCGGGAGCCGCCGCCGGGCCACCGGCGCGACGGGCGCTGAGGAACAGCAGGCCCAGGCCGATCAGCGACCAGACGATCAGCACCAGCAGCGGTGCGGTGGCACCCGCGCCGTGGAAGGAACCGGCCGAGCGGAAGAGGGTGGCGGCCGCTCCGGCGGGCAGGAACTGGCCGATGGTGCCCAGCGGTTGGGGCAGCATCTCGGGGGCCGACGCCATGCCGGACAGCGGGTTGCCCACGACGAACATCAGCACCGCGCCGACCGCGATGCCGGGCGGGCCCACCAGTGAGCCGAAGCCGCTGATGACACCGACCATGGCCAGCTCCAGCAGCGCGATGACACCCGCGTTGACGAAGTAGTTGCCGGGCAGCACACCGCTGAGGTGGGTCAGCATCAGCGAGCTGAGCAGACCGGACAGCACGGCGAAGCCGACCAGGCCGAGGAGCTTGGCGCGGGCGTCGCGCACCTTCAGGACGAACAGCAGGCCCGCGATGACGGCGGTGATCAGCAGCGGCAGGAAGCCCATGGCCATGCCGGAGCCGTGCTTGTCGTCGGCGTCGGCCGGGACCACGTCGGTGACGGCGACCGGCCTGCCGCCCTGCAGCTCCTGCGCCTGCTGGGTCAGGGCCTGCGCCACGGAGGGCGAGGCGGCCGACGCCACATGGAGTTCGAGGCCCTTGGGCGTGGCGACGAAGGCCCCGTACGCGGCGCGGTCCTTGAGTTTGCGGTCGGCCGCGTCGGCGTCGTCGGCCGTGGCGATCTCGTACGCGCCGGGCGCGGACTTCCGCAGGGAGTCGGCGAGTTCCTCGCTCGACGACACCACGAGCACGGGCAGGTCGCGCGGTTTGGCGTGCGACGACGTCCACGAGAACCAGCCGGCGATCACGAACTGCACGATCGCGACGATGATCAGAATCTTGCGCGCTTCCACGCGCGGGGCGGCGGGTGAACTCACCGGTTCCTCCAACTTCCTTGCGTGGGCGGATTATTCGTCGAGAAGGTCGGGCTGTTCCGCGGTGATCTCGTCCCACATGATCTGGAAGCTGAACCGGCCGAGCTGCTCGTCGCCGAAGCCGTCGCGGGCCAGCAGGGCCTGCTCGTGACTCATCGGCACGGGCTTGCCCGCGGCGAGGGCGAGCAACTGCACCTGGGCGCAGCTCTCGTAGGTGAAGAACCAGTGCACGGCCTCCTCCAGCGAGCCGCCGACGGTGATCAGGCCGTGGTGGCGGAGCAGCATCGCGCGGCGGTCGCCGAGCCGGTCGGCGATGTCCTGGCCGTGCTCGACCGAGATCGCCGGGCCGTCGTAGTCGCCGTAGAGGACCTGGTCCTGGTAGAAGGCCGCCGACTCCTGGTCGTAGGGCTCCAGCAGTCGCTCCAGGGCGCCGAGGGCGCGGGCGTGCACGGTGTGGCCGTGCGCGATGGCGTTGGCCTCGGGGCGCTCGTGGATCTTGGAGTGGATGGTGAAGGCGCTGGGGTTGACCTTGCCCGTGCCGTCGACGACCCGGCCCGTGGCGTCGACGCGGATCAGGTCGCGCACCCGCACCTGGTTGAAGGACAGGCCGAAGGGGTTGACCCAGAAGGTGTCGAGGTCCTCCGGGTCGCGCACGGAGATGTGGCCGGAGATGCCCTCCGCGTAGCCCGCCTTGCCGAAGAGCCGCATGGCGGCGGCGAGTCGCTGCTTGCGGTGGCGGCGCTCCTCGTCGGGCGAGGCGAACTCGCGGTCGGCGGGGATCGGCAGCCCGGTGTGGGTGTCGGCGAGGTGGTTCGCCAGGGTGTCCGTTGACACGGGTCGAGTCTCCTGATGAATGCGGGGATGGGCCCACCACGGCATGACCAGACGCCTTCGGGGGCACTCCGTGGACATCGGCCCGGAAATGGCGTGGGGGCTGCCGGGCCTGTGGGAGCGCGGCGTCGGTGCCGTCCGCTCCTGCTCCCGCATCTTGTCCCGGCGGCGCGGCCGATTTCAGCCGTGGATGGCGCTTTTCCGCTGCACGATCCGGAGTTGCGCGTATGCGCAGGGGGCTTATCCCTGTCCATATGCGGACAAATTGCCCGCGCGAGGGCCGCTTTCGGTCAGCCGCCGGGTCAGGGGGTCAGAGCGCCGGCGGGGCGGTCGTCGCCCCCGGCAGGTGTACGGACGCCACCGTTCCGCCGCCCGCGGCGGCGCGCAGGGCGACCTCGCCGCCCGCCGCGCGCACCGTGCGGGCGACGATCGACAGGCCCAGGCCGCTGCCCGGCAGGCTGCGGGCCGACGGCGAGCGCCAGAAACGGTCGAAGACGTGCGGGAGTTCGTCGGCGGGGATGCCGGGGCCGTGGTCGCGCACGGTCAGCTCGCCGTCGGCCAGGGTGACCTCGACGGTGCCGCCCGGCGGGCTGAACTTCACCGCGTTGTCCAGGAGGTTGACCAGGGCGCGCTCCATGGCGGGCGGCTCGGCGCGCACGTACCAGGGGTCCAGCCGTACGTCGAAGGCCAGGCCCGAGCCGCGCAGGCGGGCCCGTTCCACCGCCCGTGCGGCCGCCTCGTGGAGGGCGATCACCTGGACCGGGCCGCTGCCGGGCGCGGCGTCGGGGCGGGAGAGCTCCTGCAGGTCGCCGATCAGGGCGGCCAGTTCCGTCATCTGCGCCTTGACGCTGGCGAGCAGGGCCTTGCGGTCCTCCGGGGGGATCGCGCGGCCGGTCTCCTCGCTCCGTACGAGCAGGTCGATGTTGGTGCGCAGGGACGTCAGCGGTGTCCGCAGCTCGTGTCCGGCGTCGGCGATGAGCTGCTGCTGGCGGTCGCGGGAGGACGCCAGGGCGGCCGTCATCGAGTTGAAGGAGAGGGACAGGCGGGCGATCTCGTCCTCGCCGTCGACGGGGATGCGCACGGCGAGGTCCTCCGTGCGGGCGATGTGCTCGACCGTCTCCGTCAGCCGGTCCACCGGCCGCAGCCCCGCGCGCGCGATGCCCAGGCCCGCGGTGGCGGCGCCCAGGACGCCGATCCCGGCGGTGACGGCGAGGGCGATGGCGAGCTTGTTGAGCGGACGGTCGATGTCGCTGAGCGGCTGCGCGATGGAGACCGCGTAGACGCCCGGCACCGTGCTCGCCGAGGTGGCGACCCGCATCTCCTGGCCGTTCCTCGCCCGGCCGTCGTGCAGCACCGGCCCCCGCTCCCGCGAGACGGCGAGGTCCTCGGAGTCCACCTCCACGGGCGACTTCCCCGGGGTGGTGCAGATCGCGCCCGTCGTCGTGATGATCTGGAAGGTGTACTGGCTGGGGCCGGTCCGCAGCCCCGCGCCGCAGGAGCGCAGCAGGTCGACGACGGTCTCGTCCGTCGGGCGCACATTGGTCAGCGTGGTGTCCCGCTGCTGTTCGAGCTGTTGCTTGAGGACGAACCAGGACACTCCCGCGACCGCCGCGACGGCGACGGCGACCGCGGCCGCCGACAGCAGGGCGAGGCGCGACCGCAGGGGCAGTCGTCGGAAGCGTCTGATCATTCGGAGCCGCCGCCGTCCGCCCGCAGGACGTAGCCGACGCCGCGGACGGTGTGCACGAGCCGCGGTTCGCCGCCCGCCTCCGTCTTGCGCCGCAGGTACATCACGTACACGTCGAGGGAGTTGGAGGAGGGCTCGAACTCGAAGCCCCACACCGACTTGAGGATCTGCTCGCGGGTGAGCACCTGCCGGGGGTGCGCGAGGAACAGCTCCAGCAGCGTGAACTCCGTGCGCGTCAGCTCCACGGACCGGCCGCCGCGGGCGACCTCGCGGGTGGTGAGGTCCATCCGCAGGTCGGCGAAGGCGAGCACGTGGGACGCGGCGGCCTCGGGGCCGGCGGACGCGTAGGCACTGCGGCGCAGCAGGGCGCGAATGCGGGCCAGCAGCTCGTCCAGCTCGAAGGGCTTGACCAGATAGTCGTCGGCTCCGGCGTCGAGGCCGGTGACGCGGTCGCCGACGGTGTCGCGCGCGGTGAGCATCAGGATGGGCACGGTGACGCCGGAGGCGCGCAGCCTGCGGGCGGCGGTCAGACCGTCCATGCGGGGCATGAGGACGTCGAGGACGATCAGCTCCGGGTGGTACGCGTCGACCTTCCCGACCGCGTCCAGCCCGTCGACGGCCAGCTCCGTGTCGTAGCCCTCGAAGGCGAGGCTGCGGCGGAGTGCCTCGCGGACGGCGGGTTCGTCGTCCACGATCAGGATGCGGGCGGGCTGGTCGCCGTGCTCGGCGGGGCTCATCGGGTCACCTCACGGTTCACGTCGGCGGCGGTGGGCTCGGTGGTCTCTCAGCGTCGCACGCCGCCGGGCGTCCGTGCGTACCGGATCAGTTGCCGCCCGCCCGGAGCTTCGCGAGGTCGGCCTTGACGGTGTTGATCGGAATGGCGAAGCCGAGGCCGACGCTGCCCGCCGAGTCGCCGGAGCCGCCCGAGGAACCGGAGGCGTACATCGCGGAGTTGATGCCGATGATCTCGCCGTTCATGTTGATGAGGGCGCCGCCGGAGTTGCCGGGGTTGAGGGAGGCGTCCGTCTGGATGGCCTTGTAGGTGGTCTTGGACGAGCCGGTGTCGCCGTTGTACTGGTTGCCGCCGAACTCGAACGGCCACTGCGGGAGGCCGCGGCCCTGCCGCTGCTGCCGGTCCTGCTGTCCCTGTTCCTTGGAGACCGTCACGTCGCGGTTGAGGGCGGAGACGATGCCGCTGGTCACGGTGCCGGTGAGGCCCTCGGGGGAGCCGATGGCGACCACGTCGTCGCCGACCCGGATCTTGCCGGAGTCGCCGAGGGCCGCGGCCTTGAGGCCGCTCGCGCCGTTCACCTTGATGAGCGCGAGGTCCTTGTCGGGGTCGGTGCCGACGACCTTGGCCGTTTTGGAGCTGCCGTCGCTGAAGGAGACCTTCACGGTGTCGGCGCCCGAGACCACGTGGTTGTTGGTGATGATCTCGCCGTCGGGGGTGATGACCACGCCGGAGCCGGTGGACTCGCCGGAGGTGGTGTTCGCCTTGATCTCCACGATGCTCGGGCCGACGGCCTTCGCGACGGCGGAGACGCCGGTGCTGCGGGAGGACGCGTTCTGCACCGGGGTGGAGTGGCCGCTGCCGCCGGAGCGGCCGGTGAGCTCGCCGACCAGGGCGGCGGAGCCGCCGCCGACGACGGCCGCGACGATCGCGCAGGCGGCGAGCAGTGCCACCGGGCGGCGGGCGCGGCGGGGGGCGGCGTGGGCGCCCGGGGCGGAGCCGCCGGGGCCCGGGGCCGCGGCGCCGAACCCGGCGTAACCACCGGGGCCGCCGGGGCCGCCCGCGCCGCCTTCCTGGACGTCGCCGCCGCCGGGCCAGACGGTGACGCCGCTCGCCGTGGTGACCGGCTGCTGAGGGGCGTACGGCGGCTGCGCCGGGTACGCGGGGGTCTGCTGCGGGTGGTCGGGGTCCTGGAAGCCGAAGCGGCGGTCGTAGTCCGTCATGGGGACGACTCTGCTCCGGCTATATGAAAACCGTCTGAGTGACCCCTGAGAAGCCCGACAGAAGCGGGTATGCCCGGTGTAAGGACCCGGGGGCGGGCGGCGGTTCGGCTGTTCGGCGGCAGGGGGTTTGAGCCGCTGCGGTTCGGGCTAATTTGTGCCAGATCTCGGGGTCCGGCGTGGAGAGGGTGATCATGCAGCAGGTTGCGGGCTGGCACGTGGAAGTCGAGTTCGCCGAGGACGAGACGCATACGCGGGCGGCGGCGCTGCTCCGGCTGAGGGACGGGACGGAGCTGCGGGGGCGGGGACAGGCGACGCGGGACGCCCGGGACCCCGACGAGAAGCGGATCGGCGAGGAGCTCGCCGGCGGGCGGGCCGTCCTGGACATCGGGAACCAGCTGCTGGCGAAGGCCGGGGCCGAGGTCCACCAGCTGTGAGGCCCCCCGGGCGGGCCGGTGCGCCGGCCCGCCCGGGGGTTCTCCGCGCTACTTCACCACCGTGATGCGGTCCGCCTTCGGCGGGGCCAGGGGGCCGGCCTTGGACGAGTGCGCCGTGAGGTAGCCGATGAGGGCGTCCACGTCCGTCGCGCCGAGGTGCTTGTTCCCGCCGTTCTTGAACGCCGGGAAGCCGTCGCCGCCGCCCGCGAGGAACTCGTTCGCGGCGACGCGGTAGGTCTTGGCCGGGTCGATCGCGGCGCCGTTCAGCTTCAGCGTGGCGAGGTCGATCCGGGCCGCGCCCTTCTTCGTCAGGTCGAGCGTGTACGTGAGGCCCTTGCTGACCTGGAGGATCTTCGGCTCCGCCTCGTTGGGGCCGCTGACCTGCTGCTGGAGCAGGGCGATCAGCTGGGCGCCGGTGAGGTCGACCGTGGCCATCAGGTTGGCGAAGGGCTGCACGGTGAACGCCTCGCCGTACGTCACCACGCCGTCCCCCTCCGAGCCCGACGCCTTGTAGGCGAGGTCGGAGCGGATGCCGCCGGGGTTCATGAGGGCGATCTGGGCGCCGCCCTTGTCGGCCGGGGCGGTGGCCTCCAGCTGGGCGTCCGCGATGACGTCGCCGAGCGGCTTCTCGTACGTCTCCGAGCCGCGCCCGTTGATGTCGGCGGTGATGTAGCCCACGGGCTTGTTGGCCACCGGCGCGGCCAGCTTCCGCCAGCGGTCGACGAGCGCCGTCATGTCGGGCGCCTTCGGCTGGTCGCGGTTCACGACGTGGTTGGCCGCGCGGGGGTGCTTCGCGGCGGTGCGCACGATGTCGTTCGTCCGCCGGTCGTACGTCAGCGTCGTCTCGGTGTACAGCCGCCCGAAGGAGGCCGCCGAGGTGACCGTGCGCGGCGCGCCCGACGGGTCCGGGATGTTGCAGGTGTACGCGGCGTGCGTGTGGCCCGTGACCAGGGCGTCCACCTTGGGGGTGACCTTCTTGGCGATGTCCACGATGGCGCCGGAGATGCCCGCGCCCGGACCCGGGCTGTCGCAGTCGTAGTTGTACGCGCCGGAGGCGGGCAGCCCGCCCTCGTGGATGAGCGCCACGATCGCCTTCACGCCCTGGCGGTCGAGCTCCTTGGCGTACTTGTCGATCGTCTCGACCTCGTCGCCGAACTTGAGGCCCTTGACGCCCTCGGCGGTGACGACGTCCGGCGTGCCCCTCAGGGTGACGCCGATGAAGCCGATCTTCACGCCGCCGCGCTTCCACACGGTGTACGGCTTGAGGATGGGCTTGCCGGTCTTCTCGTCGGTGACGTTCGCGGCGAGGTACGGGAAGTCCGCGCCCTTGAACTTCTTGCCCTTCTCGTAGCAGCCGTCCGTCGGGTGACAGCCGCCCTTCTGCTTGCGGACGAGCTCGGCGCGGCCCTTGTCGAACTCGTGGTTGCCGACGGAGGTGACGTCGAGACCGAGCTTGTTCATCGCCTCGATGGACGGCTCGTCGTGGAACATCCCGGACATCAGCGGGCTGGCCCCCACCATGTCGCCGGCGCCCGCGGTCACCGAGTAGGGGTGGCCCTTGCGGGCCGAGCGCAGCGAGCTCGCGAGGTACTCGACCCCGCCCGCCGGGACGGCCTTCTTCGAACCGTCCGGCTGTATCTCGGTCACCGTGCCGGAAGACCCCTGCGGGGGCTCCAGGTTGCCGTGGAAGTCGTTGAACGACAGCATCTGCACATCGACCGTACGGCTGTGACGGGCGCTCGCCGGGCCCGCCGTGGCGAGGACACCGGAGGCGGCGGCGAGGACGGCGACCGTCGTGGTCAGCCGTCTGGAGAGACGCTTCCGTGGCGGCGTCGCTGGCATTTGTTCCCCTTTATGCATCTATGGTGCGCGTACGCAGGTGGCGCGGGTCGGCGGAAGCTTACGGTCAACGCGCGTAGTGCAACAGGAGCGTTGAGGTGACGATCGGGTGGCGCCCGGTCGTCCGGCCGCACCGGGAACGTAGGCTCGACCCATGAGCGACGTCGCGAACAACACCAGCGGGCAGCGGTCGACCGAGGTAGTGGAGGAGCTGACACCCGAGCAGGCGCGGGACGTGTCGCGGCTGATCGAGGAGGCCGCCGCCGAGGACGGCCAGCCCGCCGTCTCGGAACAGGGCCGGCTCCAGCTCACCGGGCGGCGCCCGGGTGTGCGGCACGTGCTGCTGCGCGACGGCCGGGGCGAGCTCGTCGGTTACGGACAACTCGAGGACAGCGACCCGGTGGAGGCCCCGGCGGGCGAGCTCGTCGTGCACCCGGACCGGCGCGGCCGGGGGCACGGCCGGGCGCTGGGCAGCGCGCTGCTGGCGGAGTCCGGCAAGCGGCTGCGGATCTGGGCGCACGGCGGACACCCGGCCGCGCGGCACCTCGCGCAGGTGCTCGGGATGAGCCTCTTCCGCGAACTGCGGCAGATGCGGCGGCCGCTGAGCGGCCTCTCGCTCGCCGAGCCGGTGCTGCCCGCCGGGGTGACCGTACGGACGTTCCGGCCCGGTGCCGACGACGCGGAGTGGCTGGCCGTGAACGCCGCCGCCTTCGCCCACCACCCCGAGCAGGGGTCGCTGACGCAGCGGGACCTGGACGACCGCAAGGCCGCCCCCTGGTTCGACCCGGAGGGCTTCTTCCTCGCGGAGCGGGACGGCGGGATCATCGGGTTCCACTGGACGAAGGTCCACGCCGCGGAGGGCCTGGGGGAGGTGTACGTCCTGGGCGTCAAGCCGGGTGCGCAGGGCGGCGGCCTCGGGAAGGCCCTCACCACGATCGGGCTGCGGCACCTGGAGGGGCTGGGGCTGCCCACCGCGATGCTCTACGTCGACGCGGACAACCCGGCCGCCGTCGCCGTCTACGAGGGGCTGGGGTTCGAGGTGCACGAGACGGACCTGATGTACCGCACCGAGAGCTGAGCCACCGCCCGCCGCCCGCCCGCGCGGAGGGCCGCGGGCGGCCCGGCGTTTGACAGCGAGTGACCCATACCCCACCCTTTCACTAGTCAAGTAGTGAAAGGGGAGCGCGTGGTCGAGTTCCGTATCGACCGGCGCAGTGGGGTCGCCACCTATCTGCAGATCGTCCACCAGGTGGAACAGGCCCTGCGGCTCGGGCTGCTCGCGCCCGGCGACAAGCTGCCCACGGCCAAAGAGGTCGTCGCGGCCACGGCCATCAACCCCAACACCGTTCTCAAGGCCTACCGCGAACTCACCCGCGACGGCCTGGTCGAGGCCCGCCCCGGCCTCGGCACCTTCGTACGGCGCTCACTGGCGCGGCCGCAGGCCGGCGCCGACTCGCCCCTCCGGGCCGAACTGGCCGACTGGATGGACCGCGCCCGCGCGGCCGGGCTCGCCCGGGAGGACGTGGCCGCGCTGGCCGCCTCCGTACTGGAGGAGAGCTTCGAGGGGACCGGATGACCGAACTGACCTTCAGGAGCGGGCACACCGCTCTGGAGGCGGTCGGCCTGGGCGTACGGCACCGGCGCGGCTGGGCGCTGCGCGACTGCTCCTTCCGGCTGCCCGCGGGACGCGTCTGCGCGCTCGTCGGCCCGAACGGCGCGGGCAAGTCCACCCTGCTGTCCCTCGCCGCCGCGCTGCGCCGCCCCGCCGAGGGCTCGCTCACCGTCCTCGGCGGCCGCCCCGGCGACCCGGACGTACGGCCCCGCGTCGCGTACCTCTCCCAGGACAAGCCGCTCTACCCCCGGTTCACCGTCGCCGACACCCTGCGCATGGGCCGCGAGCTCAACCCCGCGAGCTGGGACCAGGCCACCGCCGAACGGCTCGTGGACGGCGGCGGGCTGTCGCCCGCGGCCCGCGTCGGCGACCTCTCCGGCGGCCAGCGCACCCGCGTCGCGCTCGCCCTCGCCCTCGGCAAGCGGCCCGAACTCCTGCTGCTGGACGAGCCGATGTCCGACCTCGACCCGCTCGCGCGCCACGAGATGACGGCCGCCCTCATGACCGAGGCCGCCGAGCACGCCACCACCGTCGTCCTGGCCTCGCACGTCCTCGCCGAACTCGACGGCGTCTGCGACTACCTGCTGCTGATGGCCGACGGCAGGCTGCGCCTCGCGGGCGAGGTCGAGGACCTCCTCGCCGCCCACGCCCTCCTCGTCGGCAAGCACGAACTGCCCGGCACACCCCGCGAATTCGCCTCCCACACCGTCGTGGAGGCCCGCAGGACGGGCCGTCAGCTCACCGCGCTCATCCGGCCCGACGGCCCCGTCCGCGGGCAGTGGCGGACCACCGAACCGACCCTGGAGGAACTCCTCCTCGCCCACCTCCGCGCCCCCGGCGCCCCCGCCCTCCTCACCCCCAGCGCCGAACCCCGCTCCCGGAAGGCCGCCGCGTGAGCGCGCCGACGGCTGCTTCCTCCCGTTCCCCGCGCTCCTCCCGCACCGCCGCGGTCCCGCGCCTCCGCGGATTCGCCTGGGTCGTCTGGCGCCGACACCGCACCACGGCCTGGACCGCCCTCGCCCTGCTCGTCACCTGCCTCGCCGGGCTGGTGTGGCTGCGCTCCGCGCTGCTCGGCCACGTCGACGCCCACTTCGGCGGCTGCCCGGACCCGGAGTGCCTCGCCGACGACCCGGCCCTGGGCCGGTTCCGCGCCTCCGGCCCGGTCCGGGCGCTGTACTGGACCGGCCTGCTGCTCCAGTGGCTGCCCGTCCTCCTCGGCGCCTTCACGGCCGGGCCGATGATCGCGCGGGAGCTGGAGAGCGGCACGCACCGGCTCGCGTGGACGCAGTCCGGCTCGCCGGGCCGCTGGTTCGCGGCGAAGCTCACCGTGGTCACGGCGGCCGGCCTCGCCGGGCTCTCCCTGCTGTCCGCCGCCCGCACCTGGGCCTGGCGGCCGGTGGAGAAGTGGCTGCCCGAACAGTTCTGGTTCCTGGAATTCGAGCGGGTCGGGCCCGTGCCCGTCGCGTACGGCCTGCTCGGCATCGCCCTCGGCGCGCTCGTCGGCCTGCTGGTCGGGCGGACCGTACCGGCGATGTTCACCACCGCCGCCGCGTACGTCGCCGCCTGGTGGGGCCTGCGCGCGCTGCGGCCCCGCCTGACGGCCACGGAGACGCTGTTCACGAGCCGCACCTCGCTCTTCGGCACCGACACCTGGCCCGTCCGCTCGGGCTTCGTCGACAGCCACGGCGTCCACCTGGCGAGCACGGCCTGCCGGATCGCCGACACCGGCTACGAGCGGTGCCTGGCGGCCCGCGGCCTCGCCCCCTACGTCGAAGGCCACCCGGTCTCGCACCTGTGGCCCCTCCAGTGGGCGGAGAGCGGCATCGTGCTCGGCTGCGCCCTGGCCGTCGCCGCCGTCGCCGTCGGATGGCTGCGGCGCACCCGGGGCTGAGCCTCCGGCGTACGCTGGTCCCCTGGGTCCCCTGGACGCGCGGTAACCCCTCTCCGCAGGTCAGGCACCCCCTTGGAGTGGGGTTCCGCTTTCCTGCGCGTCATGTGGGCTTCACCTGTGATTCAACCGCGGTTGCGAGTCTTGCCGAATGCAGCCCGCCGTGCCCCACGCACCCGAACGAAGGCTACGCGCCGCCGAGGCGTGCGTCTCCGACGCGACCACGCCGCCCGCTGCGCGGAACAATGAAGACATGACCTCGTCGAGCGCTCAGGCACACGGCCCCTCGCACGACCACCGCTTCGGGAATCCGCAGCCCTCGGTCGGTTCCATCGCCGCGCACCGGCCCTACGCGGTCGCCGCACCGGCGTCGCCCGGCCTGGAGCCCGACCTGGACGCCTCGGACCTCGGGACCTACGGGGACCCCGCGTACGACGACGAGGACGGCCAGGAGGGGGCGTACGGCGAGGAGCCGCTGCCGCAGGGGCGGTTCCTGGACCGGGAGCGCAGCTGGCTGGCGTTCAACGAGCGGGTCCTGGAGCTCGCCGAGGACCCGGCGACGCCCCTGCTGGAGCGGGCGAACTTCCTCGCGATCTTCGCGAGCAACCTGGACGAGTTCTTCATGGTGCGCGTCGCCGGGCTCAAGCGGCGCATCGCCACCGGCGTCGCCACCCGCTCCGCCGCGGGGCTCCAGCCCCGCGAGGTGCTGGAGCAGATCTGGACCCGCTCCCGCGAGCTCATGGCCCGGCACGCCGCCTGCTACCAGCAGGACGTCGCACCCGAGCTCGCCGAGCGCGGCATCCACCTGATCCGCTGGCCCGAGCTGACCGAGAAGGAGCAGGGCCGCCTCTTCACCCTCTTCCGCCAGCAGATCTTCCCCGTGCTGACACCGCTGGCCGTCGACCCCGCGCACCCCTTCCCGTACATCTCGGGGCTCTCCCTCAACCTCGCCGTCGTGGTGCGCAACCCCGTGAGCGGCCATGACCACTTCGCACGCGTGAAGGTCCCGCCGCTGCTGTCCCGCTTCCTGGAGGCCTCCCCGCAGCGGTACGTGCCGCTGGAGGACGTGATCGCGGCCCACCTGGAGGAGCTGTTCCCCGGCATGGAGGTGCTCGCGCACCACATGTTCCGGGTGACCCGCAACGAGGACCTGGAGGTCGAGGAGGACGACGCGGAGAACCTGCTCCAGGCGCTGGAGAAGGAGCTCATGCGGCGCCGCTTCGGCCCGCCCGTGCGGCTGGAGGTCGAGGAGACCATCGACCCGTACGTGCTCGACCTGCTCGTCCGCGAGCTGAAGATCGGCGACGCCGAGGTCTACCCGCTGCCCGGCCCCCTCGACCTCACCGCCCTCTTCCGCATAGCGGCCCTCGACCGGCCCGAGCTCAAGTACCCCAAGTTCGTCGCGGGCACCCACCGGGACCTCGCCGAGGTCGAGTCCGCCTCCGCGCCCGACATCTTCGCCGCCCTGCGCGAGCGGGACGTGCTGCTGCACCACCCGTACGACTCCTTCTCCACCTCCGTGCAGGCGTTCCTGGAACAGGCCGCGGCCGACCCGGACGTCCTCGCGATCAAGCAGACGCTCTACCGCACCTCCGGTGACTCGCCGATCGTCGACGCCCTGATAGACGCCGCGGAATCCGGCAAACAGGTCCTCGTCCTCGTCGAGATCAAGGCCCGCTTCGACGAGCAGGCCAACATCAAGTGGGCGCGGAAGCTGGAGGAGGCGGGCTGCCACGTCGTCTACGGGCTCGTGGGCCTGAAGACGCACTGCAAGCTGTCGCTCGTGGTCCGGCAGGAGGGCGACGTCCTGCGCCGCTACTCCCATGTGGGCACCGGCAACTACCACCCCAAGACCGCGCGCCTCTACGAGGATCTCGGGCTGCTCACCGCCGACCCCCAGGTCGGCGCCGACCTCTCCGACCTCTTCAACCGGCTGTCCGGCTACTCCCGCCGCGAGACCTACCGGCGGCTGCTGGTCGCCCCCCGGTCGCTGCGCGACGGGCTCGTCGCCCGCATCGCCAAGGAGGTCGCGCACCACCGCGCCGGGCGGCCCGCCTACATCAGTATCAAGGTCAACTCGATGGTCGACGAGGCCGTCGTCGACGCCCTCTACCGGGCGGCGCGGGCCGGGGTGCCGGTGGACATCTGGGTGCGCGGCATCTGCGCGCTGCGCCCCGGGGTGGCCGGGCTCTCGGAGAACATCCGGGTGCGCAGCGTCCTGGGACGGTTCCTCGAACACTCCCGGATCTTCGCGTTCGGGAACGGCGGCGAGCCCGAAGTATGGCTCGGCAGCGCCGACATGATGCACCGCAACCTCGACCGGCGCATCGAGGCGCTGGTGCGGGTCACCGACCCCGCGCACCGGGCCTCGCTCGGCAGGCTGCTGGAGAGCGGGATGTCCGACTCCACCGCCTCCTGGCACCTCGGCCCGGACGGCGACTGGCGGCGGCACGCGACGGACGCCGACGGGCAGCCGCTGCGCAACGTACAGGAGATGCTCATAGACGCCCGGAGGCGCCGGCGTGGCTCAGCGACCCCATGACCCGCCGATCGCGGTCACCGTGGCCGGGGGACAGGAAGTGATGACGGAACAGCAGCCCGCGCCGCCGGAACCGGCCGCGGCCCCCGACGCCCTGGGCGCGGCGACCTCCGGCGAGGTGCTCGCGGCCTATCTGCACGGCCAGGCGACGGAGTTCCTGCGGAGCCTGCGGCTGCACGCCGACAGCGGCACCGGCGGCTCCGGTGCCGAGGACGCGACCGAGGCCGCCCGGCTGCTGCGCCGGTCGGCCCGCCGGCTCTCCGGGGTGCTCTACGTCTACCGGCCGCTCACCGACACGGAGTGGACGGACCAACTCCGGTCCGAGCTCATGTGGTTGTCGGGCACGCTGGGGCGCGAGCATGCCTACGCGGCGCGGCTGGCGCGGCTGCGGGGGGCCCTGCACCGGCTGTCCGGGGCCGCGCCCTGCGAGGAACGCTCCTGGAGCGGGCTCACGGTCGGCGCCGCGCGCGCGGGCGCCCTGCTGGAGCGGCAGCTGACGCTGGCCCGGACCCGGGCGCACTCCGCCGCGCTGCAGGCCCTGGGCTCCTCGCGGTTCCACGCCGTCGCCGACGCCGCCGCGGTCCTCGCCTCCGAGGTGCCGCTGGACCCGGCCGCGCACGACCTCCTCGCGGGCGAGGCGCTGCCCCGCCTCGCGGAACAGGCCCACCGGCGGCTGGTGGAGGCCGTCGAGGCGCTGCCGCTGGCCGTCGCCGGGCACCCGTACAACGCCGAGGCGCTCACCCACGGCCTGGCCGCGACCGGGGCCTCCGACGCGCCGCCCGCGGAGGGGCGCCAGGACGCCCCCTGGCACCAGGTGCGGCGGCTCGTACGGCTGCGGCGGTACGCGCAGGAAGTGCTCGACGAGCACCGGCAGGCCGAGGTCGAACCCGCCCTGTCCGTCGGCCTGTTGAGCGCGGGCCAGGCCCTGGACCGGCACCGGGACGCGGCCGAGGCCGCGGCCGCCGCCGCCTCGGCGGCACGCACGCCCAGGATCGCGCCCGCCACCGCGTACGCGCTCGGCATCCTCCACGCCGACCAGCGGCACGAGGTGGAGGCGGCCCGCTTCGCGTTCGGCCGGAACTGGCAGCGGCTGGGGGCGGGTCTGTGAAGAACGACGTCATCCGGGCGGCGGGGTGCGTGCTGTGGCGCCGCTCCCCGCTCGACGACGGCCTGGAGATCGCCTTGGTGCACAGGCCGCGCTACGACGACTGGTCGCACCCGAAAGGCAAGCTCAAGCGCGGCGAGGACGCGCGGGACGGGGCCGTCCGGGAGGTGCTGGAGGAGACCGGCATGACGTGTGCGCCGGGACCGGCCCTGCCGACGGCCCGCTACGCGGTCGCCGGGCGGCCGAAAGAGGTGCGCTACTGGGCGGCGCGGGCGACCGGCGGCGCGTTCGTACCCAACCGGGAAGTGGACCGGCTCGCGTGGCTGCCGCCGCTCGCCGCGCGGGCGCGCCTGACGCAGGACCGCGACCGCGAGCTGGTGGACGCGCTCCTGGACGCCCTGCGGGTGGCGTGACGGCTCGGCGCCCGCCCGGCGCGTCCCGCCCTCCGGTAGGGCGGCGGGGGTCCGGCGGCAGGACCTGAGCGGGCATGGCGAAGTCCGGTGCGGTTCGTAGCGTCCCGAAGGGGCGCGGGGAACTGCGCGACCAGCCACGACGCACCCGCAGACGACGTACCGGACTTCCAGCGGAGCGCTCAGCCGCGGGGGGCCAGCGCGGACCAGGCGAGTGTCAGCTCGCCCTGACGCCATCGGGTGGGGCCGTCCGTCAGGGGCCAGTCCGCCTTCAGGGAGGCTGCCGTGCGGATCCACCGCTGGCGCGCGCTGAGCGAGGAGTACGGGGCCGCCGCGGCCCACGCCCGGTCGAAGTCGCGCAGGAACGCGTGCACCGGCTCGCCCGGGACGTTCCGGTGGATCAGCGCCTTCGGCAGCCGCTCCGCCAGGTCCGACGGCGTCTCCAGCGAGGCGAGCCGCGCCGCGAAGGTGACCGTCCGGGGCCCCTCGGGACCGAGCGCCACCCAGACGTGCCGCCGCCCTATCTCGTCGCAGGTGCCCTCGACGAGCAGCCCGCCGGGCGCGAGCCGCGCGCACAGCCGCTCCCACACGGCGGCGACCTCGTCCTCGTCGTACTGCCGCAGCACGTTCGCCGCCCGTATCAGCGCGGGCCGCAGCCCGGCGCCCAGCGGCACCTCGAACCCGCCGTGTGCGAAGGACAGCCCGTCCCGCTCGTACGGCTTCGCCGCCGCGACCCGCGCGGGGTCTATCTCCACCCCGACGACCTCCGCCGCCGCGCACACGGTGCGCAGCCGGGCGAGGAGCTCGACCGCGGTCCAGGGCGCGGCCCCGTAGCCGAGGTCGACCGCTATGGGGTCGTCGCTGCGGCGCAGCGCGGGCCCGTGGGCGTGGGCGATCCAGCGGTCCATGCGGCGCAGCCGGTTCGGATTGGTCGTCCCGCGGGTCGCCGTCCCTATCGGACGGCTGCGGGAAACGGTTCGGCTGGCCACCCCTCAACTCTAGGCCGCCGCCGCACCCGCTCTGATCTGGTCACACTTTGGTAAAGCGGAAATGGGGGAGAGCCTCCGGAGCGTTGCACCCTTGTAACGCGCTGCATGCCCGATCAAGAGCGGACGGAGGACTCGTACGGTGAGCCAGTACGCATCCCGGCTCGGCGCGCGCCGTGGCCGCGCGCTCGGCACCCTCGCCCATACGCCCCTCCTCCGCATCGGCGGCCCCCGCCGACCCCGCCGCATCGCGATGCTCAGCGTGCACACGTCTCCGCTGCACCAGCCCGGCACGGGCGACGCGGGCGGCATGAACGTCTACATCGTCGAGCTCGCCAAGCGCCTCGCCGCGATCAACATCGAGGTCGAGATCTTCACCCGGGCCACCACGGGCGCCCTGCCGCCCGCCGTGGAACTGGCCCCGGGGGTGCTGGTGCGGCACATCGACGCCGGGCCGTACGAGGGCCTGGCCAAGGAGGAGCTGCCCGCGCAGCTCTGCGCGTTCACCCATGGGGTGATGCAGGCGTGGGCGGGCCACCGGCCCGGCCACTACGACCTCGTCCACTCCCACTACTGGCTCTCCGGTCACGTCGGCTGGCTCGCGGCCGAGCGCTGGGGCGTGCCCCTCGTCCACGCCATGCACACCATGGCCAAGGTCAAGAACGCCGCGCTCGCCGCCGGTGACACCCCCGAGCCCGCCGCCCGGGTGATCGGCGAGACGCAGATCGTGCGGGCCGCCGACCGGCTCATAGCCAACACCGACGGCGAGGCGGAGGAGCTCGTGCGGCACTACGACGCCGCGCCCGGCAAGGTCGCCGTCGTCCACCCCGGCGTGAACCTCGACCGCTTCACGCCGGGCGACGGGCGCGCCGCCGCCCGGGAGCGGCTCGGGCTGCCGGCCGACGCGCTCGTCCCGCTCTTCGCGGGGCGCATCCAGCCGCTGAAGGCCCCCGACATCCTGCTGCGCGCGGTCGCCCTCCTCCTCGACGAGCGGCCGGGGCTGCGCTCGCGCCTGGTCGTCCCGGTCGTCGGCGGCCCCAGCGGCAGCGGCCTCGCCAGGCCCGAGGAACTGCACAAGCTGGCCGCCCGGCTGGGCATCGCCGATGTCGTACGCTTCCGCCCGCCGGTCGGCCAGGAGCAGCTCGCCGACTGGTACCGGGCCGCGTCCGTGCTGGTCATGCCGTCCTACAGCGAGTCCTTCGGCCTGGTGGCCGCGGAGGCGCAGGCGTGCGGCACCCCCGTCGTCGCGGCGGCCGTGGGCGGGCTGCCCGTGGCCGTGCGGGACGGCGTCAGCGGCTTCCTCGTCGCGGGCCACGACCCCGCCGACTACGCGCGCATGCTGGGCCGCTTCGCCGACGACCCGTCGCTCGCCGGGGCGATGGGGGCGGCGGCCGCCCGGCACGCGGGCTCCTTCGGCTGGGACACCGCCGCGGCCGCCACGGCCGACGTGTACACCGCGGCGATCCACGAGCGGCGGCGTCGCCTACGCTCGTCGCATGTCTGACGCGAAATCCGTCATCGAGCAGACGTTCCACGAGGCGGGGCTCGAATGGGAGAGCCCCGCCGACGGCACGTATGTGGTGAAACTCCCGGGCACCCGCAAGCTGTCGACGACCGTCTCCCTGATCGTCGGCAAGCACTCCCTGTCGGTCAACGCCTTCGTCGTGCGCCGCCCCGACGAGAACCACGAGGCCGTCCACCGCTGGCTGCTGGAGCGCAACACACGCCTGTACGGCGTCGCCTACGCGATGGACCGCCTCGGCGACATCTACCTGGTCGGCCGCCTCCCGCTCGCCGCCGTGACCCCCGACGAGATCGACCGCATCCTCGGCACCGTCCTGGAGAACGCCGACGGCAGCTTCAACACCCTCCTGGAAATGGGCTTCGCCAGCGCCATCCGCAAGGAATACGCGTGGCGCACATCAAGGGGCGAATCCACCCACAACCTGGACGCCTTCACCCGCCTGACGTCGGAAGCGGACGACTGACGGACTGGAGTTCTTCCTAACCTGGTTGTGGGCAGGCGTTCCGCGGGGCTGGGGGCACCTCCCAGCGGTAGCTGGGGGAGGGTGGGCACAACCGGCCACCGGCCCGCACCCGGACGGGGGGTTCCGGGGCGCAGCCCCGGCCACCGTCAAGCCGACGCCGGCTCAGCACCCTCCCGAACGCCGGGCACCGTAGCCGCCGAGCCCTCCGCACGGAGCCCCCGCATCAGCACCCAATACCCCACCCCCGCCACGCTCCCGAGAACCGCGCACCCCGCCCACAGCGTCCCCGCCCCGAACCGGTCGATCACCGCACCGCTCGCCAGCGGGGCGACCAGCGCCGCCGTCGACCACGACAGCGTGAACACCCCCTGGTAGCGGCCCCGCCCGTGCACCGGGGAGAGCCGGACGACGAGGCCCATCTGGGTGGGGGAGTTGACGATCTCCGCCAGCGTCCAGACGGCCACGGTCAGCATGAACACCCCGAGCGAACCGGCGAAGGCGGTGAGCCCCATCCCGTACCCCGCCAGCAGGGCGGACACGATCAGCAGCCGCTGCGGGTCGCGGTGTTCGATGAAGCGGGTCACCGGTATCTGCAGGGCCACGATCAGCACGCCGTTGACGGCCATGGTCAGGCCGTAGTCACTGGTCGAGAAGCCGCCCCTGGCCATGGTCACGGGCAGCGCCACCGAGGACTGCAGGAAGATCACGGCGAGCAGGAAGGACAGCCCGACGACGCCCATGTAGCGCCGGTCGCGCAGCACCGTGCCCAGACTGACGGACGGCTCCTCCGCGGCGGTGGCCGCCGGCACCTCCGGCCGGGACTCGGGCAGCTTCGCGAAGACGACGAGCGCGCACGCCAGCGTCATGCCCGCCTCGATGAGGAACCCGGCCCGGTAGCTGTACTGGGCGATGAGCCCGGCGGCCACCGAGGAGATCGCGTAGCCGAGGTTGATGGCCCAGTAGTTCAGGGAGAACGCCCGGACCCGGTCCTCCGGGGCCACGATGTCCGCCATCATCGCCTGCACGGCGGGCCGCGAGGCGTTGCTCGCGGCGCCCACCAGGAAGGCGACGGCGGCGATGGCCACCGGCCCCTGCACGAAGCCCAGCAGTGCCACCGACAGGGCGTTGGACGTCTGGGCCAGCAACAGGGTGGGTCTGCGCCCCAGGCGGTCGGTCAGTACGCCCGCGCCGATCGAGGAGACGACGCTGCCGAGCCCGTGCAGGGCGGCCACCAGACCCGCGTACGACGCCGAGTAGCCCTGGTCGACCGTCAGGTACAGGGCCAGGAAAATGGAGACGAAGATCCCCAGCCGGTTGATCAGGGTGGTGGTCCACAGCCACCAGAATTCCCGGGGCAACCCCGAGACGCTCTCCTTCGCGGCGCGCCTGACGCTCGCTACGGACATTCCCCGACCCCCGATGTGTAAGTTCCGCCTGCGGTCAGCGCAAGTTACATACGGAGACGTCCGGAGCGCCAGCCAATTGACGGACACCGCCAATCGTCCGTACCACGGGCAGGGCGGGCGGCACCACCCCCGCCTTCGATTACGCTCATGGGCATGGCCGACGCACCGTACAAGCTGATCCTCCTCCGCCACGGCGAGAGCGAGTGGAACGCGAAGAACCTGTTCACCGGCTGGGTGGACGTCAACCTGAACGAGAAGGGCGAGAAGGAGGCTGTCCGGGGCGGTGAACTGCTCAAGGACGCCGGCCTGCTCCCCGATGTGGTCCACACCTCCCTCCAGAAGCGCGCCATCCGCACCGCGCAGCTCGCGCTGGAGTCCGCGGACCGCCACTGGATCCCCGTGCACCGCTCCTGGCGGCTGAACGAGCGCCACTACGGCGCTCTCCAGGGCAAGGACAAGGCGCAGACCCTGGCCGAGTTCGGCGAGGAGCAGTTCATGCTCTGGCGCCGCTCCTACGACACCCCGCCGCCCGCGCTCGAGGACGGCACCGAGTTCTCGCAGAGCGACGACCCGCGCTACGCCTCGATCCCGCCGGAGCTCCGCCCGCGCACCGAGTGCCTGAAGGACGTCGTCGTCCGCATGCTGCCGTACTGGTACGACGGCATCGTCCCGGACCTGCTGGCCGGCCGCACGGTCCTGGTCGCCGCGCACGGCAACTCGCTGCGCGCCCTGGTCAAGCACCTCGACGGCATCTCCGACGCCGACATCGCGGGCCTGAACATCCCCACCGGCATCCCGCTCGCCTACGAGCTCGACGCCGACTTCCGCCCGGTCAAGCCGGGCGGCACCTACCTCGACCCGGAGGCCGCCAAGGCCGCCATCGAGGCAGTGAAGAACCAGGGCAAGAAGAAGTAACCCGCCTCACCCCGTACGACACCCCCGTACGACACCCCGTACGAAAAAGGCCCTCCGGCCGTGGAATTCCGCGGCCGGAGGGCCTTTTCGTGGTTCCTGCCCGGTGACGCAGAGCGAGTTGGTCACCGATTGGAGCAAGATGACCACGGTGCGGATGCGGTTGCGGAGCACAGGGGTGAGCCTCTTGTCAAGGAGGTAACACCATGGATTCAATCCGTACCGCTCTGTGCGGCGCCGCGGTCGTCGCGGCCTGCGCGGTTCCCGCAGCTCCCGCCTACGCCGCCGGCAACCTCGGCAACCTCGCCACGCCGGCCGCGCAGGCAGGGCTCCCGGCCACCCACGACTGGGAGGACTGCGACGACGACCATGACGGCGGTCGTCACGACCACGACGGCCGCCACGACGGGCGTCACGACCACGACGGCCGGCACGACGGACGCCACGACCGGGGCGACCGGGACGACGACTGCGACGACGACGGCCACGACGGCCGCCACGACGGCGGCCGTGAGGACCACGACGGCCGGCACGACGGGCGTCACGACCACGAAGGCCGCCACGACCACGACGGGCGTGACGACCACGAGGGTCGCCACGACGGCCGTGACGACCACGAAGGCCGCCACGACCACGACGGGCGTCACGACCACGACGGTCGCCACGAGGGCCGGCACGACCACGAGGGCCGGCACGACCACGAGGGCCGGCACGACGAGCACCGGCCGCACGGGCACGCCCACGCGGGTGGTGGCGCCACCGCGCTCATGGCCTCCTCGACGGAGTCCTCGACCGACACCCCCGTCCTCATCCTGGCCGCGGGAGCCACGGCCGGCATAGCGGGCGGCATGTTCTGGTACCGCCGTCGGGCTGCTGCCGCGAAGCAGTGATGGGAATGGGAAGAGAACAGGTGACATGTCAGAACCGCGCACAGGTGGCTTCGCAACGCGCCTGCTGACAGGGGTGGCCTGGGCGGCCATGCTGCTCGCCCTGTGCCTGTTCGGCAGTGGTGACACCGACGAGCCCGCAGCCAAGGCCCGTAGGACCGGTGGAACCGCGGCCAAGAGCCACCCTCCCGCGCACGGCCTGCCCCCGGCACACGAACCGTTGCCGGGGGCGGGCCCACAAGGTCTGATCATCAAGACCATGGGGCTCAAGGCCCCCGTCGAAGGCCACGGCCTCGACGCCCAGGGCGGGGTCGAGGCGCCCCCGTACGAGCGGGCCAACGCCGTCTCCTGGTACCAGGACGGACCCGAGCCCGGCAGTCCGGGCGTCGCCGTCATCGTGGGCCATGTGGACACCACCCAGGCCCCGGCCGTCTTCTTCGAACTCAGCAACATCAAGCCCGGCACCAAGATCAATGTCGCCCGCGCGGACGGCTCCACCGCGGAGTTCACCGTCGAGGACGTCTCGGTCGTCCCCAACGACCACTGGGACGACGACAAGGTCTACGGCCCCCGGAACCCCGACGACCCGGACCGCGCCGAGCTCCGCCTGATCACCTGCGGCGGCGACTACGACAAGGCCGCGAAGAGCTACAAGGCGAACGTGGTCGTCTACGCCTACCTGACGGGCAACGTGGAACGGCAGCGCGCCCCGCTGGCGTAGCGCCCGGCGGCACGGAAGGGCCCCGGTCGGTGACCGACCGGGACCCTGTCATG
Organism: Streptomyces sp. NPDC002537; assembly: GCF_053594975.1. NCBI lineage: Bacteria > Bacillati > Actinomycetota > Actinomycetes > Kitasatosporales > Streptomycetaceae > Streptomyces > Streptomyces sp. NPDC002537. The sequence goes on along the minus strand of NZ_JBSFWT010000031.1, from coordinate 26,890 downwards.
AGTGATGCGTGCGAGTGGGGGCTAGCCGCAGCCGCCGCCGCACTGGCAGGAGCCGCCGGACTGGCAGCCGCAGTTGCAGCCGGGGCCACATTGGCACCCTGCCGCCGGCGCGTGAGTGTGGGTCATATGCGGTACCTCCTCGAAGGTGGTCTTACAGGACCTCAGTCAAGGACCGACCGCTTCGGCCGTCAATGCCCCCCGCGTACGTACGTACGGGCGTGTGGGGGGCGTGCGGAAGCACACTCAGGTGTCACGCGCCGTCGACTGCGCCCGTACGCCCCTCGCCCTGGGAGAGCTCGTCGGCGTGCTCGCCGGTCACCAGGTAGACCACCCGCTTGGCGACCGAGACGGCGTGGTCGGCGAACCGCTCGTAGTAGCGCCCGAGCAGCGTCACGTCGACGGCCGTCTCGATGCCGTGCTGCCAGCGGTCGTCCATCAGGTGCTGGAAGAGCGCGCGGTGCAGCAGGTCCATCGCGTCGTCGTCCTGCTCCAGCTGGAGCGCCAGGTCGACATCCTTGGTGATGATCACCTCGGCGGCCTTGGCCATCAGCCGCTGGGCCAGCTGGCCCATCTCCAGGATGGTGGCGTGCAGGTCGCGCGGCACCGCGGACTCCGGGAACCGCAGTCTGCCCAGCTTCGCGACGTGCTGCGCGAGGTCGCCCGACCGCTCCAGGTCGGCGCTCATCCGCAGGGACGTCACGACGATCCGCAGATCGGTGGCGACGGGCTGCTGGCGGGCCAGCAGGGCGATGGCCCGCGCCTCCAGGTCGCGCTGGAGGTCGTCCACCTTGGCGTCGGCGGCGATCACCGACTCCGCCAGCTTGAGATCCGCGTCCAGGATCGCCGTGGTGGCGCGCCCGATCGCGGAGCCCACCAGCCGGGCCATCTCGACGAGGCCCTCGCCGATCGAATCCAGCTCCTCGTGGTACGCGTCCCGCATCCTGACCTTCTCTCCTGAGTGAACGGCGGGCGGGCGGAAGCCGTGCCTGCCCACGCCCCCACGTTCCGGCCGGAACGCGACGGCCCGCATCCCCCCGGGTTAACCGGCGCGGTCCTCGAGGTGAACTCTCGGCAACGTGTGTTCGAGAGGGCACTCTTTTGGCTGTGGGGGTGTCGTACCTGCCGCATAACCTTGACTCATGAACGTGAACGCGGCCGTCGCCGCAGCGGCGGCGATCGCCGGTCTCTGCACCGGAGTGATCGCCATGCTGGCGTTCCGCTGGAGCGAGCGCGACCAGGCCCGGCCGACCCGCAGCTCACTCCACACGGATGCCGTGCTGCCCCCCGGCGTGGACACCGTGCTCTCCGTGCTGCGCTCCTCCGCCGTCGTCCTCGACGAGGCCGACGCCGTGGTCAAGGCCAGCTCCGCGGCGTACGCCCTGGGGCTGGTCCGCGGCGGCAAGCTCGCCGTCGAGCCGATGCTCCAGATGGCCCGCGACACCCGCCGCGACGGCGAGATACGCCAGGTCGAGCTCGACCTCCCGCGGCGCGGCACCGGGCGCGGCGAGGCCCTCGCCGTGTCGGCCCGGGTCGCCCCGCTCGGCTCCCGGCTGGTGCTGCTGCTCGTGGAGGACCTCACCGAGGCCCGCCGCATCGAGGCCGTCCGCCGCGACTTCGTCGCCAACGTCAGCCACGAGCTCAAGACGCCCGTCGGGGCGCTCTCCCTGCTCTCCGAGGCCGTCATGGACGCCGCCGAGGACCCCGAGGCGGTCAACCGCTTCGCGGGCCGGATGCAGATAGAGGCGACCCGGCTGACCAACCTCGTCCAGGAGCTCATCGACCTCTCCCGGGTGCAGAACGACGACCCCCTGGAGGACTCCGAGCCCGTCAGGGTGGACGAGCTGGTCGCCGAGGCCATCGACCGCTGCCGCCACCAGGCGGGCGCCAAGCAGATCACGATGGCCGCGGGAGGCACCGCCGACCTGCACGTGTGGGGCAGCCGCGGCCAGCTCGCCGCGGCCCTCGGCAACCTCGTGGAGAACGCGGTCAACTACAGCCCGGCCCGCACGCGCGTCGGCATCGCGGCCCGGCACATCACCGCCCCCGGCGGCGACCTCATCGAGATCGCGGTCACCGACCAGGGCATCGGCATCTCGGAGAAGGACCGCGAGCGCATCTTCGAGCGGTTCTACCGTGTCGACCCGGCGCGCTCGCGCGCCACCGGCGGGACCGGCCTCGGACTCGCCATCGTCAAGCACGTGGCCGCCTCGCACGGCGGGGAGGTCACGGTCTGGAGCGCCGAAGGCCAGGGCTCCACCTTCACCCTGCGGCTCCCGGAGGCCGGCTCGGTCCGCGACCGGGACCGCCGTCACCCCCGCCGCATCGACGACACTCTCATCAGCGAGCACCTCCCCACCCCGGAGGTGCTTCCGTGACCCGCGTTCGGGGAACGACCCCCGTTGCCCCCACAGAGACCCGACCGGAGGTCCACCCGTGACCCGTGTGCTCGTCGTCGAGGACGAGGAATCCTTCAGCGACGCGTTGTCCTACATGCTCCGCAAGGAAGGCTTCGAGGTCGCCGTCGCGGCCACCGGGCCCGACGGGCTGGACGAGTTCGAGCGCAACGGCGCCGACCTGGTCCTGCTCGACCTGATGCTCCCCGGCCTGCCCGGCACGGAGGTCTGCCGCCAGCTCCGCGGCCGCTCCAATGTGCCGGTCATCATGGTGACCGCCAAGGACAGCGAGATCGACAAGGTCGTCGGCCTGGAGATAGGAGCCGACGACTACGTGACCAAGCCCTTCTCCTCCCGCGAGCTGGTGGCCCGCATCAGGGCCGTCCTGCGCCGCCGCGGCGAACCGGAGGAGGTCACCCCCGCGGCCCTGGAGGCCGGCCCCGTACGGATGGACGTCGACCGGCACGTCGTCACGGTGTCCGGCGGCAAGGTCGACCTGCCGCTCAAGGAGTTCGACCTGCTGGAGATGCTGCTCCGCAACGCGGGCCGCGTGCTCACGCGGATGCAGCTCATCGACCGGGTCTGGGGCGCTGACTACGTCGGCGACACCAAGACCCTCGACGTGCACGTCAAGCGGCTGCGCGCCAAGATCGAGCCCGACCCGGGCGCGCCCCGCTACCTGGTGACGGTCCGCGGCCTGGGCTACAAGTTCGAGCCGTAGACCGCGCGGCGCGCCACGAGCATGAGCGGAGGGGCCCGGAAGCGACTGCTTCCGGGCCCCTCCGCGTGCGGTCAGTGACCGGCGTGCTGTCCGCCCTGGGGGGACTGCTCACCGGTGCCCGGCGCGCCCGACCGGTGCTCGCCGCCCTGCTGCGCGCCCGGGGCGCCCGACGGGCCCGTGGACGCCTCGCTGCCGGGCTTGCCCGCCTGGCCGCTCGGCTTCGTGGACGGCGCCGAGGCGGGAGCCTCGGACTCGGGGCCCCACTCCTTGAAGTAGCTCTTCGCGGGGACCACGAACGCGCCGATGCTCACGTCGCCGGTGTCGCTGAAGGTGAAGGTCAGCTTCTGCTGCTCGCCGTCCTTGAGGGCCTCGCGGCCGTTCGGCAGGACCACGGCGGCGTTGCCCTTGCCGCCGAGGACGACCGAGCCGTGCGCGGGCACGACCAGCTGGCCCGAACCACCCGCCGGGGTGATCTTCACGCTCGTGTTCTTGCCGGCCAGGGAGACCGTCTTGAGCGTCTGGTCCTTGCTGCCGTTGTTGAACAGCTTGCCGGTGATCACGGCCGGGCCCTTGGACTCCAGGTCCGGCTGGGTGATCACGTTCAGGTTCTGGAGCTTGATGTCGCCGACCTGGGTGGCGGCGTTGTCCGGCTTGACCTCCAGCGTCTGCGCGCTGTTGCCCGCCGCGCAGGCGGAGAGCGAGGCGATCGAGAGCACGAGGGCGGAAGCGGCGAGAACGCCGCGTCGAAGGCTGCTGCTCACGGCGGCGGCATCTCCTTGGACGAAGTAAGAGGTGTGTCAGCGCGCTTAGGTTACCGAGGCCCCTCGGGCCCCTCGCACCCGACCCGCCCCCATGGTCAACTCGGCCCCGCTCGGCGGCATGGCCGAATATCCGCCATCAACGTCCCGGGTGATCCGGTGACGCGTGGTGCGGGGGTTTATCGGCCGGGAATGCGGGGGCTTCCGGGAAGATGTTCGGGAATTGATCAAGACGGAGGTGATCAATTCCCGAATCCGGGCGATGAAGACGGCCCGGCCCCGAACGGAGTAGCGGAAGTCCGCCGACCGGACCCCGGCAAAACGGGACGTTCGACCGCTCGCGAGGCACTCCGTACGCCTGTAACGTGCCCGTTTCCCCTTGCCCGAAGAACCGCTCCGACCTGCGAATACCCGCTTCCGGAACCCTCCCGCAGCACGTTCCGGTTGCTGTTGTCAAGCCCCGAGATATGCCCTGACCTGCGGAAACGCCATTCAGAACGGGCAGTTCCCGTGTTAGACTGGATAGCCACGGAAGGGGTACCTGTCACATGACGTTCAAGGTTGGCGACACCGTGGTCTATCCCCATCACGGGGCCGCGCTGATCGAGGCCATCGAAACTCGCCAGATCAAAGGCGTGGACAAGACCTACTTGGTGCTGAAGGTCGCCCAGGGTGACCTGACGGTTCGGGTGCCGGCGGACAATGCGGAGTTCGTCGGCGTGCGCGATGTGGTCGGCCAGGATGGGCTGGACCGGGTCTTCGAGGTGCTCCGCGCACCGTATGCGGAAGAGCCGACGAACTGGTCCCGCCGCTACAAGGCAAATCTCGAGAAGCTCGCGTCGGGTGACGTGATCAAGGTCGCCGAGGTCGTCCGTGACCTGTGGCGTCGCGAGCGCGAGCGCGGTCTCTCCGCCGGTGAGAAGCGCATGCTCGCGAAGGCGCGCCAGATCCTGGTCAGCGAGCTCGCCCTCGCGGAGAACACCAACGAGGACAAGGCGGAGGCCCTGCTCGACGAGGTTCTCGCCTCCTGACGCAGCGCTGGACGCGCCGCTGAACGTGCAGAACGTGCAGCGGTGCCCATGCGATGCGGCAGGTGCCGGACGTAAAGAAGTGCCGCGGTGCCCGCGCGATGACGACCGTCATCCGCCGGGCGCTGCGGCATCTTGCGCTCCGGGGCGGCGCCGAGGCGCCGATTGTTCACGTCGTGCTTGGCGTGCCGGGCCCGGGCAGTCGACCCGACCAGTGTCACGGAAGGGGCTGGTCGGGGCGTCGTGCCCGGCACGCTGAGGCCATACCCAATTCGGCCGAGGAAGCAAACCTGAACGCCAACGCAATGTCTGATCGAGCCCCCGCCGTCACTCCTTCGCGCACCGCCGCGGTGATCCCCGCGGCGGGCCGCGGCGTTCGCCTCGGCCCGGGTGCCCCCAAGGCCCTGCGCACGCTGAACGGCACTCCGATGCTGGTCCACGCCGTCCGGGCGATGGCCGCCTCCCGCGCGGTCTCCCTCGTCGTCGTGGTCGCCCCGCCGGAGGGCGCGGCCGAGGTGCGCAACCTTCTCGACGCCCATCCGCTGACCGGCCACGACCCCGCCGAGGTCCTCGTCGTCCCCGGCGGCGGTACCCGCCAGGAGTCCGTGCGCCTGGGCCTCGCGGCCCTCCCCGCCGGCATCGACGTCGTCCTGGTGCACGACGCCGCGCGGCCGCTGGTGCCCGTCGACACCGTCGACGCCGTCGTCGCCGCCGTGCGGGACGGCGCGCCCGCCGTCGTCCCGGCGCTGCCCCTCGCCGACACCGTCAAGCAGGTCGAACCGCGCACGGGCGACGCCGCGGGCGAGCCCGAGCCCGTCGTCGGGACGCCCGAGCGCGCCCTGCTGCGGGCCGTGCAGACCCCGCAGGGCTTCGACCGCCGCACCCTCGACGAGGCGCACCGGCAGGTCGCCACGGACGGCGAGGGCGCGACGGACGACGCCGGGCTCGTGGAGCGGCTCGGCAGGCCCGTCGTCGTGGTGCCCGGCCATGAGGAGGCATTCAAGGTGACCCGGCCGCTGGACCTCGTCCTGGCCGAGGCCGTACTCGCCCGCAGGAGGGCCAATGTCCGGTACTAGCCCCTACGCCCGGATCATCCCGCTCGTGGGCATCGGCACGGACGTGCACGCCTTCGAGGAGGGCCGCGAGCTCTGGTGCGCGGGCCTGCTCTGGGAGGACGCCACGCACGGCCTCGCGGGCCACTCCGACGGCGACGTCGCCGCGCACGCCGCGTGCGACGCGCTGTTCTCCGCCGCGGGTGTCGGTGACCTCGGCGCGCACTTCGGCACGGACCGCCCCGAGTGGTCCGGTGCCTCGGGCGTCACCCTGCTGGCCGAAGCGGCGCGGATCGTCCGGGCGGCCGGTTTCGAGATCGGCAACGTCTCGGTCCAGGTGATCGGCGTCCGCCCGAAGATCGGCAAGCGGCGCGAGGAGGCGCAGAAGGCCCTCTCCGCGGCGATCGGCGCCCCGGTGTCGGTCTCCGGCACCACGACCGACGGTCTGGGCCTCACGGGGCGTGCGGAGGGCCTGGCGGCCATCGCCACGGCACTCGTCTTTCCCCGGATCTGACCGGTTCTCCGGCCCTCGGGGGCATACGGTGAAACGCGCGTGGGCGTACGCGCCAGCCGTCACCCGAGGGAAGGACCGCGCCGTGTCAGCCGAACTCTCCGACGACCTGAAGAAGCTCATCGACGACAGCCCCGTCTTCGCCACCGTGGCCACGGTCCAGCCCGACGGCAGCCCCCAGCTGACCGTCACCTGGGTCACGCGCGACGGCGACGACCTGCTGATCTCCACGACCGTCGGCCGCCGCAAGGAGCGGAACCTGCGGCGGGACCCGCGGGTGGGCGTGATGATCAACCCGCACAACGCGCCGTACACGTACGCGGAGGTGCGGGGGATCGCGACGCTGACCACCGAGGGGGGAGCGGAGCTGATCGACATGCTGTCCCGGAAGTACACCGGGAAGGATTACGCGGACTTCAACCCGGCCGCCAAGGACGACGCGGAGCGTGTGGTCGTCCGCGTCACGCCCAGCAAGGTCGTCGGTTCGATCTGACCCCGGGCGGGCCGCGAAGACGTGGGGCGGGCCGGAGAACCGGCCCGCCCCACGTGCGTCACTTCTCGGACTTGCCCGCGCCCACGCGGTCGCGGTCCGGTTCGGCCGGCTCGTAGAGCCGGACCCGCTTCGGGACGGCGAGCCCCTCGCGGGACGGCGCGGCCGCGGGCGTGGGCGGTGCGGAATTGCGCCGCATCTCGTCCATGCCGTTCAGCAGGCCCTTGCGCAACCGCTTGCCCAGCGGCCGCTCCACGTACTTGTGCATCAGCCATGCCGCGCAGAGCATCGCCACCACCAGCGCCGGTACGAGCACATGCGGCGGGATGCGGTCGCGCAGGGCGTAGATCACCGTCATGCCGATGTACTGGTGGATCAGGTACACGGGGTAGGTGAGCGCGCCCGCGGTCGCCAGCCAGCGCCACTGGACGCGGTTGAAGGCGCCCAGCGCGATCAGGGCCATCAGCACGAACGCGATGACGATGATCAGGGAGGCCGGCCAGGTCTCGACCGTCCGGCTGGCGTTGTCCGCCACCCGCTTCGGGACGTGGTGCAGGGCGAGCAGCAGCGAGACCGCCACGATGCCCCAGAGCAGCGCCGTGGGCCGGTAGCGGTACATCAGGTAGAACGCGATGCCCGCGATGAAGTACGGCGCGTACAGCGGCATCGCCCACATGTCGAGGATCTTGTTGTCCACGCTGGACGCGGTGACCGCGGCGACCGTCCAGAGGCCGCAGAACAGCACGCACTTGCGATAGGTGACGCCTGTGGCGACGACGACCGCGAAGAGGACGTAGAACTTCAGCTCGATGAAGAGCGTCCAGTAGACGCCGTCGACGTCCCAGACCCCCACGCCGGACTGGAGCATGGTCAGGTTGGTGAGGACCACGTCCCAGTTCTGCACCTGGCGCACCTGTGGCCACAGGGTGACCACGCCCGCGGTGAGGAAGATCGCCACCCAGTAGGCCGGGTAGATCCGCGAGGCCCGGGAGACGACGAAGTCGCCCAGGGTCCGGCCCCAGGTGCTCATGCAGATCACGAAGCCGCTGATCAAGAAGAAGATCTCGACGCCGGTCCACCCGTACTGGGCGACCGCGTGCAAGTAGGGGAAGATCTCCCGGGTGTCACGGCCCCAGCCGCCGCGCAGGGCGACGTAGTGGAACGTCACGACCATCAGGGCCGCGATGATGCGGAGCCCGTCCAGGACGTAGAGCCGTGGTGCGGTCTGCTGGACGGCTGCCCGGCCGCCATCGAGTTCACCTCGTCTGGCGAAACGCATGTCGTCCTCTCCCATTGGCTTAGTCGGCTCATCCTACGCAGGCCCATTCGCACGCATGCTGACATAGGAAGCCCTGGCGTTGCCGTGACAGTTATCTCCTGTCTCTGGCGTATTTCCAAGCCCCGCCCGCAGGCGATCTTGTCGGGGCCCGTGGATATCCGTACAAGGCAGGTCACCCCGCCCGGATTTCCGTCGCGGCCCGGCGCAGGCCGCGGCCCAGGGCGTCCGCCAGCGGACGCTCCACGTACCGGTGTACCAGCCAGGCGGCCTGGAGCATCCCCAGGACCAGCGCGGGCAGGAGGATATAGCGGGGGACCTGGCCCGCGGTATGCCGGATGATCAGCCAGCCCGCGCGCTCGTGGATCAGATAGAGCGGATAGGTCAGCGCCCCGGCCGTGGTCAGCCACCGCCGGTCCAGCCACCGGGTCCGGCCGAGTGCCACCGCCGTCAGTGCGAGGAAGAACACGGACAGCAGTGCCGTCGTCGGCCAGTGCGGAACGTGCTGCCCCATGTGGCCCTCCGCTCGCGCCTGGGCGTCCAGCAGGGCGTGCTGGGCGACGAGGAAGCAGCAGCCCACGATGAGCCAGAGTGCCAGGTTCGGGCGGAAGCGGTACATCAGATAGAAGGCGACGCCCGCGATGAAGAACCAGCAGTCGTCCGGCATCAGGACCTCGTCGAGCACCGGGTTCCGCACCGCCGTCGCGACGGACCCGGCGAGGCCCCAGACCACGCAGAAGCCCACGGCCCGCCGGTAGGTCAGCCCGCGCCAGGCGACCAGGGCGAAGAGCAGGTAGAAGCGCATCTCCACCCAGAGCGTCCAGTAGACGCCGTCGACGGAATCCACCCCCAAAGGGGACTGGAGCATCGTCAGATTGACGGCGATGTCCCTCGGGCGGAGGGTTTCATCCGCTGCCGGCCACAGAAGGACGGCGAGTGCCACGGCGAGTACGCCGAACCAGTACGCGGGGAAGAGGCGGGTGACGCGTGACACGGCGAACTGTCCGACGCTCTTGCCCCAGCAGCTCATGCAGATCACGAAGCCACTGATCAGGAAGAACAGCTGCACGCCCAGCCAGCCGTAGGACGCGGGCAGGAAGGCCGTCGGGAAGACCACCGGCGACGGCCGTTCCCAGACGCCGCTGCCGAAGGCCACGTAGTGGTACGCCACCACCATCAGCGCGGCGAACAGCCGCAGCCCGTCCAGTGCGGCCAGCCGTCCGCGCCGCTCCCCGCTCCCCGCCCGGCGGTCCGGCACCGCCGGCCCGTGCGGCGGGCCCGGCCGTTCCGGGTGCTCGTGCTGTACCGGCAGAGTGGAGTGCAACACCCCTCCAGGGATCCGCGGTGACTCGTCGGAAGTCGCGTCCGTGCCGCGGAAGTTACCATGCAAACTTATATTTTTGCCGCAATAAGCAAATAACGGGCAAACCGTTCCGTCTTACGAACCAATGGTCCATGTGCTCAGCGCACTGCCCGAAGCCCACTACCCTGGTTGCGTGACCATTCGCCTGTACGACACCAGCGCCCGGCAGATCCGTGACTTCTCCCCGCTCAGGCCGGGCTGTGTCTCGATCTACCTCTGTGGCGCGACCGTGCAGGCCGCACCGCATATCGGGCACATCCGCTCCGGTCTGAACTTCGACATCATGCGCCGTTGGTTCACCCACCGGGGCTACGACGTGACCCTCGTGCGCAACGTCACGGACATCGACGACAAGATCATCAACAAGTCCGCCGAGCAGGGCCGCCCCTGGTGGTCGATCGGCTACGAGAACGAGCGCGCCTTCAACAGCGGCTATGACGTCCTCGGCTGCCTGCCGCCCACCGTCGAGCCGCGCGCCACCGGTCACGTCACCGAGATGGTCGAGATGATGCGCGGCCTGATCGAGCGCGGCCACGCCTACGAGGCCGACGGCAACGTCTACTTCGACGTCCGCTCGTTCCCCGGCTACCTCCAGCTCTCCAACCAGGAGCTGGACAACCTCCTCCAGCCGTCCGGCGAGGGCGAGACCGGCAAGCGCGACCCCCGCGACTTCGCCATGTGGAAGGCCGCCAAGCCCGGCGAGCCCTCCTGGGAGACCCCGTGGGGCCGCGGCCGCCCCGGCTGGCACCTGGAGTGCTCGGCCATGGCGCACAAGTACCTGGGCGAGGCCTTCGACATCCACGGCGGCGGCCTGGACCTGATCTTCCCGCACCACGAGAACGAGATCGCCCAGGCCAAGGCCTTCGGCGACGACTTCGCCGCCTACTGGGTGCACAACGCCTGGGTCACCATGAGCGGCGAGAAGATGTCCAAGTCGCTGGGCAACTCCGTGCTCGTCTCCGAGATGGTCAAGCACTGGCGTCCCATCGTCCTGCGCTACTACCTCGGCACCCCGCACTACCGGTCGATGATCGAGTACAGCGAGGAGGCGCTGCGCGAGGCGGAGTCCGCGTTCGCGCGCATCGAGGGCTTCATCCAGCGCGTGGTGGAGAAGGCCGGACCGGTCGCCCCCGCCGCCGAGGTGCCGCCCGCCTTCGCCGAGGCCATGGACGACGACCTGGGCGTCCCCCAGGCCCTCGCGATCGTCCACACCACCGTCCGTCAGGGCAACTCCGCGCTCACCGCCGACGACAAGGAGACCGCCGTCGCACGGCTCGCGGAGGTCCGCGCCATGCTCGGCGTCCTCGGTCTCGACCCGCTCGACGAGCAGTGGGCGGGCGCGGCCGGCGGGCGCGGCGACGACCTGCACGGTGTGGTCGACTCCCTGGTCAGGCTGGTGCTCGAACAGCGCCAGGCCGCCCGTGCCCGCAAGGACTACGCCACCGCCGACGCCATCCGCGACCAGCTCCAGCAGGCCGGCCTCGCCATCGAGGACACCCCGGCGGGCCCCCGCTGGTCCCTGTCCTGACGGCCTGCCCGGAGCGACCCCCCGAGTGACCCCCGAGCGACACGGCCCGTCCTGAGAGACACTTTTCGTACGTACGTTTACAAGAGCTCCCGCTCTTGAGCAGTAGAAGAAACAGGTGCACCCATGGCCGGCAACAGCCAGCGCAGGAACCGCCGCACGTCCAACAAGAAGGGCGCGCAGGTCGGCAGCGGCGGCCAGCGGCGCCGAGGCCTGGAGGGCAAGGGCCCGACCCCGCCCGCGTCCGCGCGCAAGGGTCACAAGAAGAACCGTCTCGCCAACGCCAAGGTCCGGCACGAGTCCTCCAAGCGCCCGGCCCCGCGCCGCGGCGGCCCGAAGGGCGCCAACGAGCTCGTCGTCGGCCGTAACTCGGTCGTCGAGGCGCTGCGCGAGGGCGTGCCCGCGAACACCCTGTACGTCCAGCAGTACCTCGACAACGACGAGCGCGTCCGCGAGGCGCTCCAGCTCGCCGCGGACAAGGGCCTCAACCTCATGGAGGCCCCCCGCCCCGAGCTGGACCGGATGACCAACGGCCTGAACCACCAGGGCCTCGTCCTCTCCGTGCCGCCCTACGAGTACGCCCACCCCGAGGACCTCACCGCCGCCGCGTACGACGACGGCGAGGACCCGCTGATCGTCGCCCTCGACGGCATCACCGACCCGCGCAACCTCGGCGCCGTCGTCCGCTCCGTCTCCGCCTTCGGCGGTCACGGCGTGGTCGTCCCCGAGCGCCGCGCGGCCGGCATGACCGCCAGCGCCTGGAAGACCTCCGCGGGCACCGCCGCCCGCACCCCGGTGGCCCGCGCCACCAACATGACGCGGATGCTGGAGGCGTACCAGAAGGAAGGCCTGATGGTCGTCGGCCTGGCCGCCGACGGCGACGTCGAGCTGCACGAGCTGGAGGCCCTGGAGGGTCCCGTCGTGATCGTCGTCGGCAGCGAGGGCAAGGGTCTCTCCCGCCTCGTCGGCGAGACCTGCGACTTCCGCGTCCGCATCCCGATGCCCGGCGGCGCCGAGTCGCTGAACGCGGGCGTCGCCGCCGGCGTCGTCCTCTACGAGGCGGCCCGGCGCCGCGCCTGATCCCATCCGGATCGTGATTCAAACGCCGGACGGGCCGAATTCAGCCCGTCCGGCGTTCCGCGTTCCATAACCTTGACGGGTCTCGGACAGTTCGGACCGGTCAAGGCAGTGTCCTAACCAGAAGTCACTCGGTTAGATGAGCGTGGACACCAGAACACCCCGCAAACCCACGGGGGGAAGCTCTTCCGGGTACGACGACCAGCCCGCGCTGAGTACGGTGAAAGTTCCGTCCGACCCGGCGCAGATCGTCGTCAGCCATGTGAGTTTCCGCGTGCAGCTCGCCCGGCCGCCGCGCCTTGCCCGCCAGTTCGCCGGGGTCGTCGACACGGCACAGCTGCCCACGGTCAAGAGCGGGGCCCGCCGCAGGGCCCCCGTGGTGTGGAGCGGCCGGACCCGCCCCGGCGACGCGGCGCCCACCGAACTCCTGCAAGCCGTACGGGACTCCGCGGCCCACCCCGCGGACACCGCCGTCGGCGGCGACGCGGGCGCCACCCAAGTGCTGCCCCGTATCCGGGTCGACGGGGCCGGAGCGCCTCCCCCCACCGTCGTCGGCCCCCGCGGCCCCGTCGAGGGGAGCGCCCCCGGCGAGCTCGTCGACCCCGTGGGCCCCGGGACCCAACTGCTGCACGGCGTACGCCCGACGGACAGTGCGTACGACGAAGACCAGTACGGGTACGAGCAGTTCGACGGCGACGACGAATCCGGGTCGAGGCGCGCGGGCGACGACCTCCGGCACGCCTACTATCCGGGCCGCCGGATGAACCTCGGCGTCGTGCTGCTCCCGCTCCGGATCTTCCTCGGGCTCAGCTCCGTCTACGCGGGCATGGGCAAGCTCTGCGACCCCGTCTACTTCGACGGCGGCCGCCGGGGCTCCATGGTCACCTGGCTGAGTTCGCTGCACCCGTGGGCCGCCGCCTCGCCGCTGCGCGACTTCGCCCTCGCCCACCCCGTCGGCTCCGGGCTCACCGTCGCCTTCCTCCAGGTCGTCGTCGGCGTCCTCACCCTCTTCGGGCTGTGGCAGCGGCTCGCCGCCGGCATCGGGGTGCTGCTCTCCGTCGTCCTCCTCGTGACGGTCACCTGGCGCACCGTGCCGGTCTACGACGCCCCCGACATCATCTACCTCGCCGCCTGGAGCCCCCTGGTCATCGCCGGGGCGCCCTTCTACTCCGTCGACGGGCGCCTCGCCGGGGAGGCGTGGCGGCGGCTCGGTCCGCGCGCCGAGCTGTGGGAGCTGCGGAGGCGCGTGCTGCGCCGGGGCTGTGTGATGGCCACCGTCCTCGTCGGGCTGTCCCTGATCGTCGGCTCGACGCTGGGCGGCGCGGTGCGCTCCTCGGAGACCGTACGGACGCCCGGCCCGAGCGACCCGCCCGTCAACAACCTGCCCGGCTCGCCGCTTCCGCAGGCCCCCGGTACGGGATCGCCGTCCCGCCTGGGCCAGGGGGCGACGGCCCCGGGCACTCCCAAGCCCACCCTTCCGGGCAAGAAGACCCCGACCCCGTCCGCCACCGGGCCCGCCGCCCCCGGCACCGCGAAGGCCACGGAGAGCACGGCGGGCACCGCCGGGCACCCCGGCGCCAGCCACGGCGTCCACAACGCGCCCCAGACCCCGCAGCACCACGAGGCCCCCGCGGCCCCGCGCAGCCCCTCCGGTTCGTCCGCGTCGAGCGGTTCCGGGAGCGGCGGCACGGGCACCTCGGGCGGCTCGTCCACCGGCGGTTCGACCGGCGGTGCCCTGGGCGGCCTCCTCGGCTGAGCGCCGGGAGCGGCCCCCGCCCCTCGCCCCCGTACCCGGTCAGGGTGCGGGGGCTCGATCGTGCCCGTCAGCCGGCGAGTTCCTTGGCGGCCTCGGTCAGGTCCTTGGCGGTGTCGATGGCCCGCCAGTAGGCGCCGTGCGGCAGCGGATACCCGGCCAGCCGCCGCTCGCGCGCGAGGCGCGGGAAGGTGGTGCGCTCGTGATCGCCGCGCTCGGGCAGCAGGGCGGTGAAGGCCGCGGAGAAGACATAGACACCCGCGTTGATCAGGTACGGCGACGGCGGTGACTCGATGAAGTCGAGGACGTGCCCGAACTCGTCGGTCTCCACGGCTCCCCACGGGATGCGGGGGCGGGCCAGCGCGAGGGTGGCCGTCGCGTCGCGTTCGTGGTGGAAGGCGGCCATCTCCCGGAGCGAGAACCGGGTCCAGATGTCGCCGTTCGTGGCGTACCAGGGGCGGTCGGGGTGCGGGAGCGACGCGGCCGCGAACTTCAGACCGCCGCCGCGGCCGAGGGGTTCCTTCTCCACCACGGTGGTCACCTGGAGGGGCAGATCGGCCGACACGAGCCAGTCCTGGAGAACTTCCGCCAGATGGCCGCACGAGACGACGGCGTCGGTGACTCCCTCAGCGGCGAGCCAGGCCAGTTGGTGGCCGATGATCGGGGTCCCGGTGCCGGGGATCTCGACCATCGGCTTGGGGCGGTCGTCGGTGTACGGGCGAAGCCGCGACCCTTGGCCTCCGGCCAGGACCACGGCTTGGGTGGGGTACGGATACGGGTGCGTGCCGGTCATGCTCCGCACGATATGCCGTGGCCCGGGCGGGGGTGCGGGCGGCGGCGGTACGGGCGGTCGTGCGGGGGCCGTACGGGGAGGCCGTACGACCGGGTGTGCGGCTGGGCCCGGGGGCGGCGGTCAGCGGCCCTGGGCGACGCCGGAGGCGAACGACGTGTCGCAGACGGGCCGGGAGTAGCTCTGCGCCTGCTTGGGGCCGTACATGGCGGCGGCGGCCCGGCCGAGCGCGCGGGCCAGGTCGGCGCAGTGCCGGGCGAGCGACGGGCGGCCGTTGGTCGCGGTCTGGAGGTGGGTGAGCGCGGCGCCCGGACCCTTCACCTGGAGCTCGTTCAACAGCGCCTCGCGCAGCACCTCGTGAGGGGCGCGGGCGGCCTTGGCCTGGGTGGAGGCGGTGTCGGACGAGGCGGTGAGCACCTGCGAGTCCGCACTGGGCGCCGCCCACGGGACGCGGGTGACCGCGAGGGTCCCGGAGAGGACGAGCACGACGGGGAGGACGAAGGCGAGTGTTCTGCCGATGCGGCGGGCGGCCTGGTTCATGTCGCAGATGGTAGCGAGGGGTAATGAAAGGACGACATTTAGTCACTCGGTCGAGCGAAGGGAATGGGGGTCGTGACGGGACTCGGGTTGACGTACGGGATCGAAAAGCCGAGGTGTGTCGGGGTATTTGATGACAAGTGCCGCCTGTGGCGGGAGCATCCTCAAATGCCGGACGGGCTGGAAATCCAGCCCGTCCGGCGATTGAGGACAAGCGGCGGAGCCGCTTCGGGTGAGGTGCGACGTCAGTCGCTGAGCCGCTCGCCCGAGGATGTCGAGAAGACGTGGAGTTCGCCGGAGCGGGGGACGACGCGGATGAGGGAGCCCTTTTCGGGGACCCGGCGGCCGTTGACGCGGACCACGAGGTCCTTGCGGTCGCCGCCGACCTCCGCCGTGCCGTACACGTAGCCGTCGGCGCCCAGTTCCTCGACCACGTTCACCGTGACGGCCAGGCCCGCCCGGCTGTCCGCGCCGGCCGGCTTGGCGAGGGCGTCGCCGCCCTCCTCGACCACGTCGAAGTGCTCGGGGCGCACGCCGACCGTCACCGTGCTGTCGCCGCGGTCCGCGGCGGCGGTCAGCGCCTCGCGGGACACGGGCACCACGCTGTCGCCGAACTTCACGCCGCCGTCGGCGATCGGCACCTCGACGAGGTTCATGGCGGGCGAGCCGATGAAGCCCGCGACGAAGAGGTTGGCGGGCCGGTCGTACATGTTGCGCGGCGAGTCGATCTGCTGGAGCAGGCCGTCCTTGAGCACGGCCACCCGGTCGCCCATGGTCATGGCCTCGACCTGGTCGTGGGTCACGTAGACCGTGGTGATGCCGAGGCGCCGCTGGAGCCCGGCGATCTGGGTGCGGGTCTGGACGCGCAGCTTGGCGTCGAGGTTGGACAGCGGCTCGTCCATGAGGAAGACCTGCGGCTCGCGGACGATCGCGCGGCCCATGGCCACGCGCTGCCGCTGGCCGCCGGAGAGCGCCTTGGGCTTGCGTTCCAGGTACTCGGTGAGGTCGAGGATGCGGGCCGCGTCCTCGACCTTCTGCCGGATCTCGGTCTTGTTCACGCCGGCGATCTTCAGGGCGAAGCCCATGTTCTGCGCGACGGTCATGTGCGGGTAGAGCGCGTAGTTCTGGAACACCATGGCGATGTCCCGGTCCTTCGGCGGCAGATGGGTGACGTCGCGGTCGCCGATGCGGATCGCGCCGCCGTTGACGTCCTCCAGCCCGGCGAGCATGCGCAGCGAGGTGGACTTGCCGCACCCGGAGGGCCCGACGAGGACGAGGAACTCGCCGTCCTCGATCGCGATGTCGAGCTGGTCGACTGCGGGCTTGTCGGCGCCGGGGTAGATCCGGGTCGCCTTGTCGTACGTGACCGTGGCCATGGTGAGAGATCCCTTCACCGGCAGGAACGTGCCGGACGATCCGAGTAGAGGGAGTGGTCCAGTCCAATTGGACGGGGCTGCGGGTGACGCTACCCGTGGTGGGGGCGCTTGTCAGCAGGTGGCGGGGGACGGGCCTGTCGTGTGGCAACTCTGTGGATGCCGGAAGGGGGCGCTGTGTAGAGTGGGGCAGCGTTCGCGGGCAGTCCCGCGCGCATCCTGCCGCCTTAGCTCAGTTGGCCAGAGCGTCGCTCTTGTAAAGCGAGGGTCGTCGGTTCGAATCCGACAGGCGGCTCGGACGGTACACCGGCCCCCGTGATCATTCACGGGGGCCGGTGTCGTCCGCGCGCTTACGGCGGTGTCACCGCCGTACCTCCTCGCCCGCGGCCCACCGCGGCGCGCTGTCGGACGGCAGCGGCGCGGCGTCGGCCCGGGGCGCGTCCTGGTGTCCCGGCCACCACGCCTTGTGGCCCAGCAGCGAGGTCACCGTGGGGACGAGCAGCATCGCCATGATGAAGGCCGTCAGCAGGATGCCGAAGGCCACCGCGAAGCCCATCTGCTGGAGCATCGAGTTGTCGGCCAGCATCAGCACGCCGAACGTGCCCGCGAGGATGATCGCCGCCGAGGAGATCGTGGGCGCCGAGCGGGAGACCGCCGTGCGGATGGCCTCGCGCGGCGGGACGCCCCGGCGGACCTCCTCGCGGAGCCGGGCCACCATGAGGATGTTGTAGTCGGTGCCGATCGCGACGACGAAGAGATAGACGATGACCGGCAGCATGAACAGCAGGCCGTCCTTGTGCTGCGCGCCCTGGAAGAGCCAGACCGTGGCGCCGAGCGTCGCGCCGAAGCCCAGGGCGACGGAGGCCATCAGGTACAGCGGCGCGACCAGGCTGCGGAGCAGCAGCCCCAGGATGACCATGATGGCGAGCCCGGCCACGGGGAAGACGACCTTGTAGTCGTGGTTGACGGCCTTCTCCACGTCGGAGAGGACGGCGGAGGTGCCGCCGACGACGGCCCGGGTGCCCGCGGGCGCCGCGGCGTGCGCGCCGTCGCGGAGGGCGCCGCCCGCGATCTCGATGGCCTTGTCCTCGGTGGGGCGGTACTTGAGGACGACGCTGTACTGGGCGACGGTCCGGTCGGTGCTGGTCGCGGTGAGGGCGGCGGTGCCGACGCCGTCGATCTTCTCCAGCCGGGACCGGTAGGTGTCCAGGGCGCCCTTGTCGAGCGGGGCGCCGTTCCTGGACTGGACGTAGATCATCGCCGGGTCGGACTGCCCGGCGGAGAAGCCGCGCTGGAGGTCCTTCATCGCCTGCACGGACTCCAGCTTCTGCGGCAGCTGGCTGTCCGTGTCGAACTCCGGCTTGAAGCTGAGGACGCCGACGGCGAGCACGGCGAGGACGACGGCGGAGCCGGCCGCGATGATGCCGGGGCGGCGGGCGACCGCCGAGCCGAGACCGCCGGAGATCCGGTTGCGCGGCTTCTTCTTCCACGCCTTCGACGGCCAGAAGGCCTTGGTGCCGAGGAGGGAGAAGACGGCGGGCACGAGCGTGAGCGCGGCCACCAGGGTCACCGCGACGGAGATCGCCAGGGAGGGGCCCATCGCGCGCATCATGCCCATGGTGGAGAGCAGCAGGGCGACGAAGGCCACGATGACGGCACCGGCGGCGGAGGCGATGGTCTCACCGACCCGGGCGACCGCGTTGACGAGCGCGTTCTTCGGCTGTTCGCCGTTCCGCAGCTCCTCGCGGTAGCGGAAGAGCAGGAAGAGGATGTAGTCGGTGCCGACGCCGAAGAGGACGACGATGAGGATGGGGGTGATGTTGTTGTCGGCCTTGAGCCCGCCCGCGTGGGCCACGGTGCCGATGAGGCCCATCGCGACGCTGAACACGACGCCGATGATCAGCACGGGCAGCAGGGCGATCAGCGGGCTGCGGAAGATCACCAGCAGCAGGACGACGATCAGGAGCAGCGTCGCCGACATGATCATGGCGTCGGTGTTGCCCGAGGACTCCTTGGCGTCCAGGGTGGTGGCCGCCTGACCGGTGACGCCCATCTTCAACTGGGTGCCGTCGAGCAGGGGTTTCGCGTCCGAGCGGAGGTCCTTGACCGCGTTGGGGACCGTGTCGCTCTGGGAGTTGCGGTCGACGGCGACGATATTGGCGAGGGCCACCTCGCCGTTGGGGGAGACGGCCTGCGGGCCGGTCACCACCTTGGCGATGCCCTTGTGGTGCTTGTCGTTCAGGCTCCTGGTGATCCTGACGACGTCGTTCCGGTCCGTCCGCGTCAGCTTGCCCCCGTCGCTCCGCTGGAACACGGCGATCGCGGAGGGCTGTTCGGTCTGCGGGAACGCCTTCTCCTGGAGCTTCCCGGCCTGTACGGACTCGTAGTGCGAAGGGAGGAATTCTGTCTCATCGGTCGTCGACTTCAGACCCGGGGCGAGCATGGCGAGGGCCACGGCGGCGATGATCCAGCCCGCTATGGTCAGCCAGGGGCGGTGGACGGCGAACCGTCCGATCCGTCGGAACATGGTGCTCCTTCAACGTCTGGTCCAGCGCTGCCCGGCGGAAGAACAAAAGCCCATGGGTTCGGAAGAACGACAGCCAAGAGTTCGATTCGGGCGTCAACACGCTAGGCGCGCCCGATTCCCCTCCACAACGCGTTTCCGGGGAAATCGGTCCTGGGTCGGGGTACCTCTCCTCCCGGCGGATGAGGGGCTCTCACCCGTGAGGTAGAGGAACGCGCTGCCGACCGCCTCCGTCCGGATTACGCTGCCCCCATGAGCGAAGCAGCCGTGCCCGAGGGGCCCATGGTCCACGCATCCCGGATGGAACGCGCCGCCGTGGCGGCCGCCGAGGCCGGGCTGGCCGGTCTGCTGGTCACCCCGGGCCCCGATCTGGCCTGGCTCACGGGCTACCACCCGCCCGTCACGGAGCGGCTCACCGCGCTGCTGCTCGCACCGGGCCGGCGGCCGCAGCTGATCGTCCCCGCGCTGGAGCGCCCCGACGCCGAACAGGCACCGGCCGCCCGCGCGTTGACGGTCACCGGCTGGCCGGACGGCCAGGACCCGTACGCCGCGCTCGTCCCCCTGCTGGACCCGCGCGGCCGCTACGGCGTCTCGGACAACGCCTGGGCGCTGCACCTGCTGGCGTTCCAGCGGGCCTGCCCCGCCGCGTCGTTCGGGGCCTTCACCGAGCTGCTGCCGATGCTGCGGGCGGTCAAGGACGCGTACGAGGTGGAGCGGCTGGCGGCGGCCGGGGCGGCCGCGGACGCGGCGTACGAGGACATCGTGCGGCTGCGGTTCGCGGGCCGCCGGGAGAGCGACGTGGCGGCGGACCTGGCCCGGCTGCTGCGCGAACACGGCCACTCCCAGGTGGACTTCACCCTGGTCTGCTCCGGCCCCAACAGCGCCAGCCCGCACCACGACGCGGGGGAGCGGGTCATCGGGACCGGCGACATGGTCGTCATGGACTTCGGCGGCCTCAAGGACGGCTACGGCTCGGACACCACGCGCACGGTCCACGTGGGCGGACCGACCGCCGAGGAGCGCAAGGTCCACGACGTGGTCCGGGAGGCCCAGCAGGCGGCCTTCGAGGCGGTGCGCCCCGGAGTGCCCTGCCAGGAGATCGACCGCGTGGCCCGCCAGGTCATCCGGAACGCGGGCTTCGGCGAGTACTTCATCCACCGCACGGGCCACGGCATCGGCGTCACCACCCACGAGCCGCCGTACATGGTCGAGGGCGAACACCTCCCGCTGCGCCCGGGGATGTGCTTCTCCATCGAACCGGGCATCTACCTCCCGGGCCGCTTCGGGGTCCGCATCGAGGACATCGTCGTCTGCACGGAATCGTGTGCCCGCCGGCTGAACAACACGGCGCGGGAACTGCTGGTCGTGGCCTGAACCGGATGGCCTGAAACGGTTAGTTGGGGCTCTCGTCCGGTTCGCGGGCGCGCATGTGGTGACGTTCCTCCGCTTCGGCCGTCACCCCCGGGGGAAGTGCCCGGGGCGCGCCGGTGGTGACCATCAGCCAGCCGACGACGGCGGCGAGGAGCATGATGCCCGAGCCCCAGCCGATGGCGACGTTGAAGCCGTGGACGACGCCCGACTTGACGACGGAGTCCCGCGCGGCGGGGGTGAGCGCACCGCCTGCCGCCCGCACGCGCGAGCCGATGTACGCGGTACTGGCCGACGTGGCGATGGTGTTGAGGAGCGCGGTGCCGATGGAACCGCCCACCTGCTGCGCCGTGTTGACAGTGGATGAGGTCACGCCCGAGTCCCGTGGCGGCACACCCGCGGTGGCGGTGGCCATGACGGGCATCATGATCAGACCCATGCCGAGGCCCACGAGGAGCTCGGCGGGCAGGACGTGCGAGACGAAGGCGGGCTCGACCGGCAGGAAGACGAGCAGGAAGAGCCCGGCGGCGCCGACGACGGCACCCGGCACCATCAGCGCCCGCGGCGGCACGCGCGTCAGCAGGCGGGCGGAGATCTGGGTCGCGCTGACGACGATGGCGGCGGTCATCGGCAGGAACGCGAGACCGGTCTTGACCGGGGAGTAGCCGAGCACGACCTGCAGGTAGTAGGTCATGAACAGGAACATGCCGAACATGGCGACGACGGCGAGGCCCATCACCAGGAGGCAGCCCGCGCGGGTGCGGTCGCGGATGATGTGCAGCGGCAGCAGCGGGCTCCTGGCCCGCGTCTGCCACCAGGTGAACAGCGCCAGCAGTGCCACACCGCCGCACAGCAGCCCGAGCACGCGCGGGTCCGTCCAGCCGCGCGGTTCGGCCTCGCTGCACCCGTAGACGATCGCCACCAGGCCCCCGCAGCCCAGGACGACGCCGGGGATGTCGAGGCGCTGCGCGCCGTCGCCACGGCGGCGGCGGTCGTCACGGAGGAAGACCCCCGCGCCGAGGAAGGCGACGATCGCGACCGGGACGTTCACGTACAGGCACCAGCGCCAGTTCAGGTACTCGGTCAGCAGGCCGCCCGCGATCAGCCCGATCGCGGCGCCGCCGCCCGCGATGGCGCCGTAGATCCCGAACGCCTTGCTGCGCTCCTTGAGGTCCGTGAACGTGGTGGTGAGCAGCGACAGCGCGGACGGCGCGAGGAGCGCCCCGAACGCGCCCTGGAGGGCGCGGGCGGAGAACAGCAGCCCGGACGTCTGCGCGGCGCCGCCGAGCGCGGACGCGCCCGCGAAGCCGATGAGCCCGGTCATGAAGGCGCGCTTCCGGCCGGCCAGGTCGGCGACTCTGCCGCCGAGCAGCAGCAGCCCGCCGAAGGCCAGCGTGTAGGCGGTGATCACCCATTGCCGGTTGCCGTCGGACATGTGGAGGGCCCGCTGGGCGGACGGCAGGGCGATGTTCACGATGGTCGCGTCGAGAACGACCATGAGCTGCGCGATCGCGATGACGACCAGCCCCCACCAGCGGCGGGGATCGGCCCGGGGCCGGTCGGCGGACATCGGAGGAACGGGGCCCGTGTGCGTGGAGCTCATCGGAACGGCTCTTTTCCGATTTCGGCAAGAATTTCGGCAAGAATTTTCGGTACGAGGGCGCGTTCCACACTAGGCCGGGCGGGCGACGGGCGCTTGTCGGGGGCGGGAGATTTTGTTCGGTCTTCAAGCGGTGTGCGGGACGGATTGGGAAAGCCCTGACCGCCGTTTGGTTGCGGTCAGGGCCGGGGCCCGGGGCGGGCCCTAGAGGATCAGCACGACTAGAGGATCAACGCGACTAGGGGATCAGCACGACCTTGCCGACGGTCTGCCGCGTCTCCAGGGCCCGGTGCGCGGCCGCCGCCTGCTCCAGCGGGAAGCGGGTGACCAGCGGGGTGACCCGCCCGGCCGCCGCCTGCGCCAGCGACTCCGCCTGGGCCCGGTGCATCCCCTCCGGCCCCCCGAGCCGCTCCAGCATCGGCTGTCCCAGCACGCTGCGCGAGGTGATCGACCGGTCGGCGAGTTCGTCGGCGTCCACGACCAGCGGGCCCTGGGACCCCGAGGACCAGCCGAAGACCAGGTGCGCGCCGCCGGGCCCGAGCAGCCCGACCGCCTCGCGCGCCGCGTCCCCGCCCACCCCGTCGAAGACGACGGTGGCCGTACGCGCCCCGAGGGCGGCGCGGGCCGCCGTCGGCCATGTCTCGTCGGTGTAGTCGACCGCGATGTCGGCGCCCAGTTCGCGGACGCGCTCCACCTTGGCGGAGCCGCCGGCGAGCGCGACGACGGTGGCGCCCGCGTTCTTCGCGTGCTGCACGAGCAGCGCGCCGACGCCGCCCGCGGCGGCCGGGATCACGACGACGTCGTCGCCGGTCAGCTCGGTGAAGGAGAGGATGCCGAGCGCCATGCGGCCGGTGCCGACCATGGCGATGGCGTGGTCGTCGGCCAGCCCCTCCGGGATCGGGTGCAGCTTCTCCACCTCGGTGACGGCGAGCTGCGCGTACCCGCCCGGCACCGCGCCCAGGTGGGCCACCACCCGGCGGCCCAGCCAGGCGTCGTCGACGCCCTCGCCGACCATGTCGACGGTGCCCGCGACCTCGCGGCCGGGGATGGTGGGCAGCGGCGGGGGCTTGTAGGGGCCCTTGGAGTCGCCCTGCCGCAGGGTCGTGTCCACGAGGTGCACCCCGGCGGCGGAGACCACGATCCGCACCTGGCCGGGGCCCGGCTCCGGGTCCTCGGTCCTCTCGTAGGTGAGGTTCTCGGCGGGGCCGAAGGCGTACAACCGGATGGCGTGCATGGTGTTTCCTCCATGGAGCTGACGCTGACGATCTCGAGTGTTCGACCTCGACCGCGGTTGAGGTCAAGGCGCGTTGTCAGTGCCCTGTGCCACGGTGGGCCCATGGCGACGAACGGCGGTGCGCAAGGCAGGTCGGGGCGGCGGAAGGCCGCCCCGGTGGTCAGGCTTCCAGAGGTGCGGCTCCCTCCGCTGCGGCCGTACGAGGGATCCGGGCTGGAGCCCGAGGGCGATTACGACGGGCTGGACTTCACCGGGATCGACTTCGCGGGGGAGAGCGGCCGGGGCGCCCGCTTCATGGACTGCGGGCTGTACCGGTGCGCGCTGGACGAGACCCGGCTCGCCAGGGCGCGGTTCGTGGACTGCGTCCTGGACTGCGTCCGCGGGGTCGGTACGGACCTCGCCGAGGCCCGGCTGCGCGACGTGGAGCTGCGGGACGCCCGGCTCGGCGGTGTGCAGATGCACGGCGCGGTGCTGGAGCGGGTCCTGGTGCGCGGCGGCAAGATCGACTATTTGAATCTGCGGAAAGCACGGCTGAAGGACGTCACCTTCGAGGGCTGCGTCCTCTCCGAGGCGGACTTCGGCGGTGCCGTCCTGGAGCGGGTCGTCTTCCGCGACTGCGTGCTGCGGCGCGTCGACTTCTCGGCGGTGCGGATGACGGACGTCGACCTGCGGGCGGCCGGCGAGCTGGACATCGCCCGGGGGGTCGACCAGCTGTCGGGCGCGGTCATCAGCCCGTCCCAACTGCTCGATCTCGCGCCCGCGTTCGCCGCGCAGATAGGTGTGCGGGTCGAGCCGCCGACGGATTGAGCCCGCGGGGTCCCGCCGGGGCGGGCCTTCGGGTCAGACGCGCGGGAAGCGGGCCTGGAGGTCCCAGACCGCCGGGTTGTCGGCGAGGCCCTCGTGCATGTCCGACAGGTCCGCGATCAGGTCGTGCAGGAAGTCCCGGGCCTCGCGCCGCAGCGCCCGGAAGTTGAAGTTGAGTGGGGGCTCGTCGGCCGGCATCCAGTCGGCCTCGACCTCCACCCAGCCGAAGCGCCGCTCGAAGAGCATCCGGTCGGTCGACTCCGTGAAGTCCAGCTCCGCGTACTGCGGGACGGACGCGCGGTTGCCCCGGGGATCGCGGTCGACCTGCTCCAGGACGTCGCACAGCGCCCAGGCGAAGTCCAGGACCGGCACCCATCCCCAGGCTGTGGACAGCTCGCGGTCCGTCTTCACGTCGGCGAGGTAGACGTCACCGCAGAAGAGGTCGTGCCGCAGGGTCCGCACATCGGCGGTGCGGTAGTCCGTCTGCGGCGGGTCGGGGAAGCGGCGCGAAAGCGAGTAGCCGAGGTCGATCACGCCTCGATGGTGTCACGGCGGCGGGGCGGGTGCGTAAACGCGTACGAAACGGGGCCCGGTCCGGTCCGGCCCGGTCCGGGTCCGCTGCCCGCGCGCGGCGGACCGCGCCCCCGCCGTCCTGGTGAACGGGGACGCGGTCCTGGTACGAGCCGCGGGAGGAGGAGCTAGCCGGTGGTGATCACTTCACGTTGATCGCGGTCCAGGTGGCCGCGACCGCCTTGTACTCCGCGCTGGTGGAGCCGTAGAGGTCCGCGGTGGCCTTGAGGGTGCCCGTGCGGGCGGCCTTGTAGTTGGTGGTGGAGGTGAAGTACGTGGTCAGGGCCTTGTACCAGATCTTGGTGGCCTTGTCCCGGCCGATACCGGCGAGCTTGGAGCTGTCGTAGGTCGGGCTGTTGTACGTCACGCCGTTGACCGTCTTCGTGCCGCTGCCCTCGGACAGCAGGTAGAAGAAGTGGTTGGCGGGGCCGGACGAGTAGTGGACGTCGAGCCTGCCGAGGCCGGACGACCAGTAGTCCTTCGATGCGCCGTCCTTGCTCGGCTTGTCCATGTAGCGCAGCGGCGTCCCGTCGCCGTTGATGTTGATCGACGCGCCGATGAGGTAGTCGCCCTTGTCCTTGCTGTTGTTGGCGTAGAACTCGGCGGCCGTGCCGAAGATGTCCGAGGTCGCCTCGTTGAGGCCGCCGGACTCACCGCTGTAGTTCAGCCCGGCCGTC
Organism: Streptomyces sp. NPDC002537; assembly: GCF_053594975.1. Taxonomy (NCBI): domain Bacteria; kingdom Bacillati; phylum Actinomycetota; class Actinomycetes; order Kitasatosporales; family Streptomycetaceae; genus Streptomyces; species Streptomyces sp. NPDC002537. The sequence goes on along the minus strand of NZ_JBSFWT010000031.1, from coordinate 1,466 downwards.
GCCGAGGTGACGCCGTGGCTCATCTCGTGGGCGGCCACGTCGAGCGAGGTCAGCGGGTGGTTGTTGCCCTCGCCGTCGCCGTACGTCATGCAGAAGCACTCGTCGTCCCAGAAGGCGTTGACGTAGTTGTCGCCGTAGTGGACGCGGGAGTAGGCGGCCTTGCCGTCGTTCTTGATGCCGGTGCGGCCGAGGACGTTCTTGTAGAAGTCCCAGGTGACGGCCGCGCCGTAGTGCGCGTCGACGCCCGCGGTCTGGCGGCCGCCGCCCCAGGTGTCGGTGGCGTTGGTGTAGAGCGAACCGGTGCCCGTGGTGCCCTGGTTGAGGTCGTACGTCTTGTGGCCGCCGCGCGCGCCGTCGACGAGCTGGTAGTTCGAGCCGCTCTGCGTCGTGGTCAGCGGGACGGTGCCGCCGTAGGTGCTGGTGCCCGTGCCGGTCTCGATGGCCTCGCGCTGGAACAGTGTCTTGCCCGTGGCCGCGTCCGTGACGACGTGCAGCTTGCTCGGCGTACCGTCCTTCTGCACGCCGGTGACCACGGTCTCGTACGCCAGGACCGGCTTGCCGCTCGCCGCCCAGACGACCTTGCGCGGGGCCTGGCTGTCCGTCTTGGCGTTCTTCTGCTCCGCGGCGGCGCTCAGCGCGCTCTTCTTCGCGGTGGACGGCGCGACCGACGGCGTCGTGGTCGGCACGGCTATGTTCGCGTCCGTCGCCTTGTCGACGCTGCGCGAGCCGCTCTTCGTCTCGTGCACGACGAGGTCGCCGCCGAGCACCGGCAGGCCGTCGAAGGTGCGCTCGTAGCGGGTGTGCACCGTGCCATCGGCGTCCTTGATCACATCACGGACGACCAGCTTCTCCTTGCCGCCCAGCCCGATCTTGGCGGCCGTGCTGCCCGCTTCCGTCTGCGCGCTCTGCAGCGCGGCCGCCCGCTGCGGGGCGGACAGCGCCAGCGCCCGCGCGCCGTTCTCCCGCTCGTCCTTCGCGTTCGCCGAGCCGCTCTGCACACCGATGACGACCATCGCGGCGGAGGCGACCAGGGCGGCGGCGCGCAGGGTGTTCTTACGGGAGGTGGAGGTGATGCTGCTCAACTCTGTCTCCTATGAGGGGGGTTGGGGCAGTCGGGTGCACGGCGCTGTGCAACGCCGTACGACCGCCCTGTGGTACAGGAGTGGTGCAGGAGCTAGTTGAGTCGAGCGTGCCATTGATCAGGCGTCATTGACAGGGGCGCAACAAGGAATTGATCTCGCGTTCTCCGAAGGGGGGTTGTTTGATTCCGCTATGCGGTGGAGTGGGTGGGTCGGGGGGTCCGGTATGTGGGATGCGGTGGCCCTGCGGGGCGTTCGGGGTGGGGGCGTGCCCCGGTTGTCCGGCTGTCCCGCCGTTCGCCGCCTGCGGCGGGGGCGGCCTGCGGCCGCGTCCTCAAACGCCGGACGGGCTGAATTCAGCCCGTCCGGCGTTGCGGGAAGGTGCGG